>VGXD01000262.1 GCA_016873525.1 Nitrospira sp.
TGGACCTCGTTCATGATCTGGACCTGGGTGCGCTTGCCGAAGGGGAAGGCCAGTTCGAAGTCGGTGCCGGGCAGCGTGAAGCGGACGTAGTTGGGCCGGCGCCGGTCCGGCGGGACCAGGTAGATCTGGATCACGGAGGTATGGGGGCCCGTGTTCCGGTTGAACAAGGAGGACCGGCCCTGCGCCAAGACCCCGGTGCTGGACACCACCGTTTCCAGCTCCTCGGGCGGGATCGTCTCGCGGATCACGCGCTCGATGGCCGCCACCTGCTGTTCCGTCTTTTCCACCCGCTGTCCCACCGGCGCGCGCACGTTGATGCGGAACTGGCTCTCGTCCGTGACGGGGATGAATTCGCTGCCGATCAGCGGCACCACCGCCAGCGAGACGGCGAAGACCCCCACGACGCCGCCGAGCAGCGCCCGCTTGTGCGCCAGCGCCCAGGCCAGCGCGGACTCGTACCGCGCGTCCAAGGCCTCGTACTTGGCTTCGCTCCAGGCCATCGTCCGCACGAACCAGCTCGGCATGGACCGGTGGGCTTCCTGCTCCGGCTTGAGGAACTTGAAGCAGAGGGCCGGGGTCACGGTGCGGGAGATGAAGAAGGAGGTGAACAACGCGATCGCGATCGTGAGCGTGAGCGGGATGAACAGGAGCTTGGCGATGCCGACCACGAAGAGGATGGGCAGGAAGACCACGACGGTCGTGACCGTGGAGGCGAAGATCGGCATGGCCACTTCGCGGGCCGCCTCCAGCAGCGCCTCCCATTTGGCCGGGACCGCCATGTCGAGCGCGGCGTCGGGGGCCAAATCCTTGGCTTCGGCCCGGACCGCCTCCCAGTCCTGCCGGCTCTTGTTTAAGTGGCGTTGGATGTTTTCCAATTCGACGATCGAGTCGTCCACCAGGCGGCCGATGCCCAGGGCCAGCCCTCCCAGCGTGAAGATGTTCAGGGTCTGCCCGCTGAAGTAGAGGATGATGAAGGTCACCATGATCGACAGCGGGATGGCGACCGAGATGATCAGCGTGCTGGTCAGGTTGCGCAGGAAGATCAGGATCACGGCCGCCGCCAGGAGCGAGCCGTGCAGGGCCTGCTCCATGAGATTTTGGATGGACTGGCGGATGTAGACCGACTGGTCGAAGGAGACGCCGAGCTTGACGCTGGGCGGAATGCCGATCATCTTGGGCAGGGCCTTGCGGAGCGCGTCCACGACTTCCACCGTGTTCGCGGTGGGCTGCTTGTTCACGCGCAGGTAGACCGAGCGGTGCCCGTCGGTCCGTACGATGTTGGTCTGGATGTCCGAGGAGTCGGTCACCGTGCCCAGGTCGCGCACCCGCACGGGGCTGCCCTGCGGGTTGACCTTGACGATCACGTCGTTGAGCGGCTCGATGGTCTTGAACTGGTTGTTCGTAAAGACGTTGTAGTCCAGGTTGCCCGCCTTGATGTCCCCCGAGGGCAGAATCAGATTGGCCGCCTTGACGGAATTCACCACGTCCAGGATCGACAGCCCCCGCGCTTGCAACAGGGCCGGGTCCAGGTTGATGTTGATCTGGCGGATCTTGCCCCCCTCCACGGTGGCGGCGGCCACGTTGGCGATCTGCTCGATCTGCGGGGCGATCGTGTTGTAGGCCAGGTCGTAGAGCCCGCGCTCGTCCAGATTGGGGTCCGACACGGTCACGAAGGCCACCGGGATGTTGGAGACGTCGAACTTGACGATGAAGGGCTGGAGGATGCCGGGCGGGAGGCTGTTGAGGATCTGGGTGACGCGCTGCATCACCTCCATCTGTCCCACGTTGATGTCGGCGCCCCAGTTGAACCAGATCTGGACCGAGCCGAAGCCGTGTTTGGCGAAGGACTCGACGTGTTCCACGTTGGAGGCGGAGCTGACGGCCTTCTCGATGGGGTAGAGGACGCTCTGTTCGATGTCCAGCGGCGGCGCGCCCTTATAGATGACGCCGACGAAGGCGACCGGCACCTGGATGTTGGGGAACAAATCCACGGGCAGGCGGTCCAGGGAGGTCGCGCCCAGCACCACCATCGCGAGCGACAGCATCAGGATGCCGATGCGGTTTCTGAGCGCGAGGAGAGTCAGCCACATAGCCAGAAGCCGTGACGTGTGACGCGTGACGGGTGACGAGCTGTGTGGAAAAGTGCGAGTCGCCCGGTCACGGAGTCAATGGTTGAAAGATGTGATGTCACGCTAGCTCCGCATGCTGAGACTTCTGAGTCTCATATTATCGCGTCACGTGTCACGCGTCATTCGTCACGTCGGTTCCATCGGCTTGGTCTGGACCGCGATGCCGTCGTGGACGAGGTCCTTCCCCGAGAGGATGACCTCTTCCGTGCCCGTGAGCCCCTTGGTGACTTCGATCCGGTTGTCCGTCCTCACGCCGGTTTCCACCGGCACCTGGTAGGCCTTGCCGTCCCGCACCACGTAGACGTATTGGCTGTCCTCCAGCCTGGTCAGGGCATCCACGGGAATCTGCACCGCGTCCTTGTGCAAGCCGACCAGGATTTCCACCCGCGCGAACATGCCGCCCTTGAGCGCCAGGTCCGGATTCGGCAGGTCGATCTCGACGGTCATGGTGCGTGTGGCGCGGTTGAGCGCCTGCACGACGCGCGTGACGAGGCCGGTGAACACGCGGTCCGGGTAGGCCTCGGCGCGGACTTCGGCCGTCCGGCCGATCGTGACCAGCGGCACGTCCCGTTCCACGACCTCGACCAGGATGCGCACCTGGTGGATGTCGTGCAGGGTCAGGATGCCGCGCGACGTGGTCGAGGTGCCGGCGGTGGAGCCCGAGACGTAGGCCCCGCGGTCCAGGTTGCGTTCGGCGACATAGCCGGCGAAGGGCGCCCGGATGTAGGAGTAGGTCAGGTTTGTCTCGGCCTGTTGCAGGGCGACGTCCATTTGTTGGACCTGTGCCTGGGAGGACTCGATCTGGGCCACCGCCATGTCGAAATTGACCTGGGCGTTGTCCAGGTCCTGTTGCGAGACGAACTGCTCCTTGATCAAGGCCTTCATCCGGTCGAGCGTCAGCTTGGCGTTGCGCAGGGTGGCTTCCTGCCGCAGCACCTCGGCGCGCGCGGCGGCCCGGTTGGCCTTGGCCCGGTTCACCGCGTGGACATAGTCGGTATGGTCGATC
>VGXD01000263.1 GCA_016873525.1 Nitrospira sp.
ATTCATAGCGGTGCCAGCGCCGCACCGAGGAGCGCCGCTACCTTCCCCGCAATCTCCTCCGGCACCCACCGATAGCCAAGCCAAATGCCTCCGGCCATCTGCGCGTAGACCGGGCTCACGGACCCGGGCGCTACCGTCGAAGTAAATGGAGAGGACGCGGAGCAGAGCAGCAGGGCCC
The DNA here is from genome assembly GCA_016873525.1 of Nitrospira sp. Classification (GTDB taxonomy): domain Bacteria; phylum Nitrospirota; class Nitrospiria; order Nitrospirales; family Nitrospiraceae; genus SCVQ01. The sequence goes on from VGXD01000263.1 coordinate 179, forward strand.
GCTCGATGACAAACGGCGGGCGCAGGCGCGCCGGGAGCCACAGCGTCCCGTCACTCGCCGCGTAGTGGATCGGCCACGGCACCGCGTCCTGAATGCCATAAGAGTCCCTCGCAAACTCGGCAAACGCGCTCAGGGCGAGCCAGACCCCCCAACGTGAGTCATGCATGAAGCTGTACTGCCGCTGACCATCGGGCCTTGCGATCCCTAGGACATACACCTGAAGTCCTTGCACGACAGGATCCTCGAAACGGTAGAGCGATGCCATCACGGGTGGATCGACGTCAAGCCGAGGTACGTCCCGCGCAACGAACTCTGCCCGGGCAGGCTGGAACCGTTGGAGGTAACGAAATTCTGTGGCGAGGCCAGCCCAGCCCCAAGCTCCCAGAGTCTCGCGAGCCTCGTGGATGCCGCTTGCCCATGCAGCGACGGCGCTGGCGGGGTGTCGCACGTCTTCCATCCCTACCAAGTCGATGAACGCCGCAAGGTCGTCCTCCGATTGCGCGGCCAACCTGAGGACGGGCAAGCTCTCTGGCGGCCCTGACTCCATCCACAACTTCCCCGCTAGTCCTTCGCCAAGTTCTTGCCACTGCTGAAGGCGCAACGTTCCACCAATCCCGCGGACAGGTCGCCCCTCGTACTGAAGCGGCAAGGAGTACAGCAGGGGCGGCACGGCATGGATGCGCACTAGATGACCTTCCGCATCCGCTTCGATCTCGAGATGCCCCCGGCCCCGCAGATCGAGGAGCAGCAGGGCCGGCTGGATCGCCGCCCCCGCCCCATGGGCCAACCTCAGTATTTGGTTGCGGGCCGCGCCGAAGGCCATTGAGCCAAGTTGCGCTAGCGAATCTAGGAACCGCGCTGGCACGGACTCGACGAGGGTCCGCTGCTCAGCGGGGCTCAGGCACAGTGCCCACACGCGATGCCCGGCCGCGCGGATAGCAACTGGTGGGGTGCCCGCGACCGGGTGCCCCTGCGCATCGCGGACAACGCCCAGCAAAGCTGGGCCCGACACGGCGACCTGACCCAAAGGCCCCACCCCAATGGCGCGGCTACTAAAAGACCCCATACCTCCCGAGACGGACACTTTCAGCCGCGTCGTCGCGACGGTCTGGCCATTATGGACGGCGCGTATCTGGAATGATGCGCGTCGATCGTCGACTACTTGAACGGCGAAGCGCCGGATCCCTGACCCTCTGGGCGGTGGAAACCCATTGCCCGTCCGTGGCATCCTCGCCGCACCCTGAAGGCCCATCTCGCCCCTCAAATCCTTCAGGTCGAGCCCATCAGCCTCGATGGACGCGTCATCCGGACCCTCGAGCTCGACGATGGGCAAGTCATAGAAAGCGAAGGTCCGGCTACCCCCCCGCAACAATGGCCGGCCACCGACCAAATGGATGCGGGCAATACCCGACGTAACGCCATGCCCCCCCGCCAACATCTCACGCTGCTCAGGGGACAACAACTGACAATTGTGGATGCCACCTAAGCTCCAGCCCAGTGGCAGGCCCGTTGAGTGGAACGGCTCCCAGCGGGCTAAGCTGGCCCCCAGATGCCGCGTCAGGATGTTTGCCTGATCGTCCGCATACAGCAGGAAGCACGGGCCCGATAGTGGAACGCCGCGCTCGATGAGTTCCTGGCCCAGGGCTGAATCCGGGACATCCCAGGCCAGCACCCGGATTCGCCTCATTGGGAGGACTAACTGGCGCAAGCACTGCCCGTTCTCGTCGCCACCCTCGACAAAGGTGGCCGTGAAATCCACGTCCGCGGTGCCCGCCTGCGCGACGAGCCGGCGAGCCACGTCTTGCGACCCCGCTGACCGGGTCGATGCGTGCGTCCCGGCCTCCTCCAGAGCTGCTTGCCACTGCCCGCCACCAGCGAACAAGTCGACGGTCCCCGCCCCGACCACGGCTGGTATCCGCCAATGGATGTCCCAGTCTGCGGTGACCGTCGCCCCAGGCCGCAGGACCAGCGCGACCGCGTCCAGCTCTGCGTCGTCGTGCCCACCACCATTCCGCGCTGGGCCAGCGCCCGGCCTCGGACCAATGCGCGGGGCGGTACCATCCCATGACTCCATTACCGACTCGACCATGTGTTGCAACGGCTCTTTGTAGTCCGGGTCGGCGAAGGCCTCCCGCAGACCGGTGCTCAGGTAATAAGCCTGGGTTGCACGCGCGGCCAACTGGCCGAAGAGTTGGCTGCTGAGGTGCTGGCGGGGCCGCAGGCCGCATTCCAAGAACAAGCGGGGCAAGCCGAGCTTGTCCTTCGGCGACACTAGGCACTGCGAGCGAGGCATCCCGACGAAGCGATGGCCCCCTAGCACGCGGACAGCAAAAATGCCAAACCGGCCGTCGCAGTCGCGCGACCATTGTTCGAGGTCCTGCCAGGCCCCGATCATCTCGGCCCTCACCGTAGCGTCATTTCCGGGGAACGGCCTACCAGACAGGTGCGCGACCCGGGCATAGAACCCGTCCGCGGCGTCCGAGGACGCGAACACCCACAGTGCAAGATACGGGAGGTACGCTGGCGCGCGCGCATCAACGTAAGTTGAATCGACTTCACCAGGATCAACATATTCGGGCGATCGCCTTGCGGCACCTCGCTGGCGCACCAGTCGCCCGGCAGCATCCGCGACGGTTCCGTACCCTGAAAGCCATGGGGCTCCCTCCTCGATTGCCGCAATCAGGCCCTCGGCACCCCCAAGGCGTAGCCCAATCGAGTCCAACTCCGTGCGTGTCGCATGAAGCCAGGTCTCCTCACCTTCGGCCGATGGTGGGAAGAAATGGGTCAGCAGCAGGCTGTTCCACTCGACAAAGGGCGACATTCTTTTTTTTTCGGGAACACTGTCGGAAAATTTCAGTATGCCATGATAATTGCGGTCGAAGAGGAACTCTGAAGCGACGCCTCGGTGCTATCAAGCGTTACCCATAACATCCTCCATAGCGCGTATCTTGGACAGA
>VGXD01000264.1 GCA_016873525.1 Nitrospira sp.
TTGACGGTTGGAGCCGCCTTCTTCGCCGACTTGACCGCCGGCTTCTTTTTGGGAGCCGTTTTTTTAGGCGCCGGTTTGCGTTTGGCTGTAACTTTTTTCCTGACCGCTTTCTTTCCGGCCGCCTTCTTAGGCTTGGCCTTGGTTGCCTTGGCTGAAGCCCGCTTTACCCTCACCGCAACCTTCTTCTTGGCTTGCTTCGTTCTCTTGCCCGCCGCCGCACGCTTGACCGCCTTCTTGCGTTTGGTTGCCATCGTCTCCCCTCCTCTGATCGACATCCCACCGCAACGATGCCCCAGCGGCACCCATCTAGCATGAATCCGTTGCCTCTTGCAACCTCAGCAACGGACCGCCGGCAACCAACCGGCAGGCAGGCTTAGGGCGAAACCCACACGTTTACATGGGCCGGCAAACTATCGGCGCCCTTGACGGTATCCGGGCCTCTCATATCCGTCACTCGCAGCTTGAACTGCAACAGCCGTCTAGCCGACACCTTGGGCGCCACGAAAGTGGGTTTGGGACTATCGGCATCGAGCAGCGATACCGCCTGGCCTCGGACCTGTTCCCATTCGTATCGGAGAGGATCCCCATCCGGATCCCTGCTGCGAAGAGCGTTTAATTGCACCGTCGCCCCGGCTTTCGCCTCCAGGTCCGATCCCGCATGGACAATGGGTGCGTGGTTGTCCTCGGCCTCCGCATCCACCACGACCTCCAGCCGGCCTTCCCTGCCCCGGTTGCTCACCGTCAGGATGGCCCGGCCCTTGCCCAGGACTTGGAGGAAGCCGCCGGGATGCGTCGCGACCACAGCCTCATTCGAACTTTTGTAGGCGCTCCCGGCCGAGCCTCCGCCCAGACGGCGCAACACCCCATCGGCAAACTGCCCCACGACCGGCACCTCATGGACTTTCCCCAGCGTGGACAAGCGCCACGGCTTTTCCACCTCGAACTCGATGCCAAGCAACTCGGCCGTCGGCTCCACGCGGACGAGAATTTCATCGAAGTCATCTTGTCCCACCAGCCGCCCCCGACTCACCTCCGCAACAGCCAGGAGCCGCATCGTCCCGATCGCGTCGGTCGGAACCGCGAGTCTTCCGCCATAGGGCGGGCTGGAAGAGGCGGTCGCCTCCAACGCCGCCTGGGCCTGTTGGGAAACCAGCGGCGCCTCGCCCAGGCGATACCAATAATAGCGAACGAGCCGGACCCCCATGTCGCGCCCCAAATTGACCTGCGCAACAATTGCTTGGCCGGGCTGGAGGAGGACGTTCTCGACTGGGCTGGCCAGACTAAAAGCCATCGTCTGAGAACAAATGCCCCAAGAACCGACCACGAACACCAGACCAACGGCCGCACCATGGCGCAATGACATCCCCGGCCCTCTTTCTTGAGGAAAGATTGTCCTGGGAAGTATACCAGAGGGAAAAACCATCGTGATATAATATGGCGTGAATTTTTTCCCGTTGTGTCGCGTCTCACGCCATGGCACAAGATCGAACTTGAGCAAGGCACGCAGGGTGACGATGAAACGCCGGCTGGGCCAGAGTGGACGAGTAGGAATCGCGGTCGTGACAGGACTCCTTTCGTTGGGAGTCCTGTCGGCGCCGGCAAGTCCGCCGCTTTTCCAGATCACCATTGAGAGCGGGTCTCCCTATTTTCTGCCTGCGTCGGCAACCGTCGCAGCCGGCGCGCCGATCCGTTGGGATAACCCCACGGCCTCCTACCATACAGCCACCCACGACAACTGCGTGCTGGGCGGTCCTTGCATGTTCGATTCCGGCTCAGTCGCCCCCAACGGCAATTACACCCTGCCCGGCCTCCCTCCCGGACGTTACCCCTACCACTGCACGCTGCACCCGATCATGCGCGGCACTTTGATCATTGTGGATCAAGCGCCGGCGCCGGCACAGACCTAACTCACCGCGCAACCCCCGGCTTCGAACCGCTTGCCTCGCCTGGACTCCTTCGTGTACCCTTCAGCGTCCTTACTGGCATACGGAGATGAGTATGGGAGAGACGCCTGTTCTCCAGGAACCGCTTTCCTTGACAGACGACATCCTGGCCTTACGGGTCTGGCGGATGCCGGACATGGTGATCTATCAGCACGCCTCCGACGAATGGTGGCTGACTCCGCTGGACGACCACCTGCCCCTGGTGCGTCTGAACCGAATGGGCATCGAGCTGCTGAACTCGCTCGACGGCCATGTCACCGTCGCCTGGTTGTTGGAAAAATACGGCAAGTGGGTCTGCGGCCCTGACGGCGAGACCGGCCGTTGGCATCTGGAACGCTGGTCGCTGCCCCGCTATTCGCTCTGTTACTTCGGGTCCGAGCCGCCGACCGGCCAACACCGCAGCGCCGCCAAGTGGGACTTGCTGCTCCAGCAAATCCGCGAGGGTTGGTCCGGAGCCCAGGGGTTCGAAGGCGCCGACCACCTCGCCACCTTTCACCGCCAGGACATCACCACGCAGGAAGGGCACTTCGACCAGATTGAAACGACCGTGTCCCATCTGTTCCGAGAGCCCAGCGAAGCCCTGCAAGGGTTGACCTATGGCCGCGTCCTAGCCAAACACCTCCGCCGGCTCGGCTGGTGGAACCCCAAACCACGCTGCATCGTCGAGGTGGGAGGCGGACTCGGCTATGTCGCGCAGGAACTGGCGGCCGAGTTATCGCCGGTGGAAAAAGACGGGGTCCGCTACCTCTTTCTGGACATCACCAGCCCCTTCATCCCCTCCCAGCTCAAGCTGGCGCGGAAGGCCGGCTGGCACGGCAGCGGCACACAGGGCAACGCCGAATGGCTCCCCCTGCGCGATGCCACGGTCGATCTGGTCATCGACAATGAGAATCTGGCGGACATGACGCCGGTGCAATTGACCAAGCAAGAAGCGCTATCCGGCAAAGGAGCCACGCCCCTGCATCAGGAAGCCTTGGATTGGATCCGACGCATCCGGTTGCCCCTGGAGCCGGACCTGCCGGAGGAGTTTCTCTTCAACCTGGGGCCAATCCGCTTCGTCAGCGAGTTATGGCGGGTGCTGAAGCCGGGAGGGCGCGCGGTCCTGATCGAATTCGGCATCGACAACGGCTGGCCGGCTCCCGTCAAACTGCCCGGCCACACCGAATACGAAGTTCAGTACACGCATCTG
>VGXD01000265.1 GCA_016873525.1 Nitrospira sp.
TTTGGTGCCCGCTTCGCCGCCGGGATCGCCGATCGTGGCCGAGGTTGCGACAAAGCGCACCTCTCCCAACTTGACGCCGAAAGCATGCAGGACGCGCCGCAGCAGCAATGCAAGCTCTGCCGCCTGCGAACCGATATAACTGTGGGCCTCATCGAGGACAACCCATTGCAACTTGCCCTGGGACTTTTTCAGGATAGGCGCATCCTGGGCACGCACGAGCATGTACTCGAGCATGGTCGCATTGGTTACCAGGATCGGCGGCGGCGATGTGCGCAAGGCCTTGCGATCCAAGACCTGATTCGGCACCCCCGCAGTCTTGTGGCCCGGCAAGGGTGTGTTCGGCGTATTGCCGTTGTAGAGGCAATAGCGCACCTTGCCGCCGAATGGTGCCGTCCAGGCGTGGAGTCGTTCCTGCTGGCTCTGAATCAGCGCATTCAGGGGGTACAGAAACAAGGCTTGCACGCCTTCCAGCGGCGCTTGTGCCGTCTTCGCCTCACGCGCCAGCTGGTCAAGGATCGGCACCATGAAGCACTCGGTCTTGCCGGATCCCGTGCCGCTCGTCACGATCACGGACTGGGACTCAGGGAGCCCCAGCAGCTTCCAGGCAGCGAGCTGGTGCGCGTACGGCTTTGCATCCTTGCCGAAACGGTAGGCGTCACCGCTCGCGCCGCCAGGCTTGTCGAGAGCGCGAATCAGGTCGCTCGTCAGCAACGACTCTCCCAATTCGTCCATCGTTACGTCCGCCGTCTCCCAGCCGAACGTCGCCTCAAAAACGGGTTGCCCCACAAAGCACCCATAGTCCCCCGGACTGACAGAGAACAGCTCGGTCAGATAGCGACGCAATACCGGATTGGAAAATCCGAGACGACTCACGGCGGCACGGGTCGCACGTGTCGCCATCTCCGGCAGCAGGCTGGAAAAATAGTCGGGCGCCAGCGGTTCCAGTTTTTTGGATTTCATGGGATCGGTATTCCGTTCAGTCAGGCAGATCGATGAAGCAGACGGGCTCGACTAGCCCGTCGAGGGTCAGCAAGGCGGCAATGGCATGGCGGTAGCCCTGCTCGAACCATACCGGGTCAAAATCCCGGACACGCTTGAGTGCCACGCGATGAGAGGCCTCCCGCCAGTAAGCGCGGCCAACCGATGTCAATGCCCAGAGGGCGCAAAGCATGGGCATGTTGGCCATGGTGAATTTGAAATCGTCCGGGTTCATCCAGAACAACTTGCCAGCCCATTGAGCAAGCCGTTGGGCACGCTTCTTGTCCGTTGTATCTAGCACCGTGGCAAACGAAGCAAATGCATCTTCAAACAAGTCCCGTTCCGGCCAATTGTCACGACCGGCATTCACCAGGAATAGTTGCGAATTTCCAATTGAGTCTTTCCCCTGCCAGAGCGAGCGTACGAGCACGTCCGACCCGATATCGGCTACCGACCAGACAGCACCCAGGGCTTCGGAAGCCATAGTGGTCATCTCGAACATCACGAGGTCGAGGATCAACTCCAGTGCCGGAAATTCGCCACGCAAAGTCTCGAAGCGACGCTGGATATGGTCGAGAAAGATGGGCTTGGCAACCTCCGAGGGCAATTGCCGCACCCAGGATGTCCAAAGCCCCTTCACGCTCTCATGCCATTCCTCCAGGGACGTTAGTTCAGGCCACCAGCCAACCTCGTCACGCAGCCGGCGTGCCAGGACAGGAACGTCTTCATGCGGCAGACCCCCGTGTAGCAACAGCGCAACGACTGCCCGTTGCTGTTTGCCGAGCATGCGCCACAGGTCGAGCGCCGGCAGAGGCAAATGCCTGAAGGCGGTCCATTGGTCGATCACCAGATCCCAGGATGGATGCCCCGAATCCCTCCCCATCAGCTTGATGACATCGTGCAAGGCATTCTGCCGTTCTTCTGCATCCGGAAGCACCATGGCTCGTGTCAGTGGACACTCCGCTACATTCATCTCGCTTGGGGCGATCGCCGCGCCGCCTTCAACTGTGGGCCCGGCAATCCAAATCATCGGTCGGCACTGGATGGCTGATCCGTTCCCCGGATAGATTAACCATGGATTTCCAGACGCATTCAGGCCTGAAGCCAGCCAACGCCCGGTAGGGACGCCTTCAGTCTCTGATCCGGCCAAAGGTTGCGGTTCGGACCCGATCTGCACGAGTGGCCGGGCAATGATGAAGGTATCACGTAACCTATCCACGGGGATGCACGCCAATTCCGAGTCAAGCAGCCCGACATGATCGTCTTGTCTTTGTAAAACCGCGACGTACCGGGCCACCTGAATTTCTTCAACTGGGCTTCCGCCAACCAGAAGGCGCACGGCAACCACGTTGTCGAGATTGTCCGTCATGCCAAGCAAGGACACGATGCTGTGCTGATAGTCGATCAATCGGACCTCCCCGTGCCCGCTGGCGTCCAGGCGAATGGGATGTTGTACCCGCTCCTCGCGGCGATCGCTGACCAGGGCCAATTGCAGAACGTAGGTTTTCGGGGCCATCGGGTTGGTATCAAACAGGCGCAGGCGGGAGCCTGGCAGGTCGTCGATGCCAATTCGCTGCCTAGAAGTGAATGGCTCGCCATTCGCCCGAATAAATCGGCCACCCGTCGAAGGGAATGGCAGATCCAGCGGAAGCTCGACGGGGCATCCCGGCCAATGCACGATTACACGGAACAGGCCCGGAGGATCACCCGTTACGTTCAGATGCAGTTCTGTCACTCCGGGCTGTTGCACCATCTGGGACGTCATGCCGTTCAGAGGCTCGACGGAAAACTCGGCGAGCCCCCAGTTTGCAAAGCGAACCGTCGCACTGCCGAGATTCAGCCGATCAGATTGGTACGTAATTCTTCCCTCCGCCGGCAAGACATAAATGCGCTGACGGCTGACGGTTTCACCGTCTTCGACGACGCGAACCTCGATTGGGCCGCGCGCCTCGCGCGGGGAAAGCGCTTCGCCTGTCACCGGCCTGCGCCATACTTGATCTGAAACAGCGACCGGCAGGAGGCGATCCTCAGCCGATCTGTACAAGCGCAGCCTCTCGTTCGCCTTGAAAATCAGCTTGCCGGGTGCATCTGGCAAACGGAGGCCGGACCAC
>VGXD01000266.1 GCA_016873525.1 Nitrospira sp.
TGCGCGACCACGTCGGCCACGCGTTCGACCTCGGCATGGGTGGCGGTCTGTTTGTCCACCAGCAAGGCGGTTTCGCGGAACGTGATGGCGCCCAGGTTCTCCATCGCCCCTGAGGCAAAATCCGGAATGGCCAGGAGGTCGAGCTTGTCGCTGGGATAGGGCAGGCCGTAATAGTCCTCGAAAAATCCGAGGGAGAAGGCGCCGATCTCCGAGCCGATCGAAGCCAGGTGGCGCTTGCCCGGGACACACCAGACACGCAGCGGGGTCTTGCCGACCGAGACCGGCTCCGTCGCTTCCAGTTTGCCGACGATGAAGGCGACCAGATAGGTGGACATGGCCATCGTGTCGCGGAACTGCAGAACTTTCTTCCCCTGCTCAAGCCGCTCGGATTGAATCGCCGTGTTTGAGACGGCGGTCAGGGCCGGATCGATCGCCAGGGTGGCGGCAAAGACGGCCTTGAAGTCCGGCTCATCCCAGCAGGGGAAACAACGCCGCGCGTCGGTGGCTTCGAATTGAGTCGCCGCCAGCACCTGGCTCTGCCCGTTCGAGTCCTGATAGGTGCTGCGGTAAAACCCGCGCAGCTTGTCGTTCAGGATCCCCTTGAAGGAGAGCCGCAAGGACCAGGTCCCTGGGCGAAGCGGGGAGGGGAAGCGGAGCCGACAACGCTCGGCGGCTTCTTCGAGGTCCACCGTCGCCCGGTTCACGCCGCCGCCGGCATCTTCCATGGCCGCATCCGTAATGGCCAATTCTGCGGCATTGAGAACGATCTCCTCCGTGGCCTCATTCACCGTGACCGTGATGGTCTCGCTCCCTGTGAAGGTAGAGGCCGCAAGGTCAGGCTCCAGGCGAAGATCGTAACGGGTCGGGACGACGGATCGAGGCAGTCTATAGGGATCCACTTCGTAACCTCCACTCTGTTCGTTGAGTCAGGCAAGAATTGCGCGCGAGGGCCGAGGGAAACGGCGGTCGTGTCCAAGCGCACCAACAAGAAGAGGACGCCGCTGGCGGGACTATTGCCTCACTCCCTGCTGCACCTCGACACCGCCTGGAGCGCCGACGATCAGGAGATCGGTCCGTCCCACGAAGAGCCCGGTCTCGACGATCCCGGGGACAAGATTGAGGCGGGTCTCCAATTCGGCCGGCTGTTCAATACGGCCCAGGTGCAAATCCAGGATGTAATGGCCGGCTTCGGTCTTGAAAATCTGGCCGTTCCTCTCCCGCAGGGCAGGCTTCAGACCCAAGGCCTCAAGTTGCTTGGCCGTGCTCCCCCATCCAAACGGAATCACTTCGACGGGGAGGGGAAAGGAATTGCCGAGGCAGGGCACCCGTTTGGTGTGGTCCACGACGATGATGACCTGTTTGGCCGCAGCCGCGACGATTTTTTCCTTCAGCAGGGCCCCGCCGCCGCCCTTCACCAAATTGAGTTGCGGGTCCACCTGGTCCGCACCGTCGATGTCCACATCAATGGCCCAGGCGTTCTCGGTTTCCAGCAGGGGAATGCCGGATCGCCTCGCCAGTTCAGCCGTCTCGTGCGAGGTCGGCACGCCGGTGATACGAAGACCGGTCTTCATCCTCTCGCCCAGAGCCAAGATGACATACTTGGCGGTCGAGCCTGTGCCGAGTCCCACGACTTGGCCGTCCTTCACATAGCGGACGGCTGCCTCAGCCGCCATACGCTTCAGTGCTTCAAGGTCTACGATCTTGCTGTCCACCAGCGTTCTCCCATCCCGTTCTCGGATGATCCCATAAGCGAGCGGCCTCGCAGCACAGCTCGCGCTCCGTTTTCGTCCTATTCTTCTCTGAGCTGTGCGGCCACCGAGGCGGCTCCCAGCAGGGCGGTCTTCTGATTCATGATGACGTGGACCGGGATCGCACTCAACAGCCGTTTGTACCGCCCCTTTGCCGTAAAGGCGCGGAGGAATGAGCCGTCCGCCAGCTTCTTGAGCAGCTTCGGCGCCATGCCGCCGCCAAGATAGACCCCGTTGAGAGCCAGGGCCTTCAAGGCCAGGTTGGCCGCTTCCGCCCCATAGATCGAGGCGAAGAGGTCCAGCGCCTGCTTGCAGATCTCCGATTGGCCGCCCAACCCGACCTCGGCAATGACGGCAGCCGGGTCTTCCGCTTTCAGACGCTCCGCCAGCCAGGTGGGCTCGTTTTTTTTCGTGTCCCGAAGGAACTCATAGATCGCATGGAGCCCTGGTCCGGAGAGGACTCGTTCGTAACTCACGTGGAGATAGCTGGCCCGCAGGTACCGGAGCAGGTCCATCTCCAGATCGCTGGTCGGGGCGAAGCTGGCATGGCCGCCTTCGGACGGCATGGGGTGATAGCGCGTCCCGTCCCAAAAGATCATCCCTTCGCCGAGTCCGGTCCCTGCGGCAATGAGGGCCAGGGTGCCCTTGGCGGAAGCCGGGGCTCCGGCATTGAGCAGGGTCGTTTCGTCTGGGTGCAGGACCAAGACGCCGTGGGCCGTGGCTTCCAGATCGTTGAGGAGGCGGACCGTCGGAATCCGGAAGTGTTTGGCCAGTTCGGCTCCGTCCACCACCCAAGGCAAATTCGTCGCACGGCAGCGGTTCTCGATGACCGGGCCGGCGACCCCGAAGCAGGCCGCTTCGATCGCAACCGCCGGAGCGCCTTCGTCTGCCGGTTCGGAAGACGCCGCCGTCTCTTCCTCGTCGATAGGCTCCTGCTTCGCCGGAGGCTTGAGAAATTCCGTGATGACCTCCTCAAGCGAGGCGTACTCCGCGCTGACAAACGTCCGCTCGCGGACCGGCTCAACCCGCTCCGTCGTCCAGTCGAAGAGCGCCAAGTTGGTCTTGGTGCCGCCGATGTCTCCCGCCAGAATCATTTATTCCTCATGTGACACGAGCCCTTGTTGGGCAACCTTCAGCCTTGCAGCCGCGGCTCGATCGACCAGCCAGATGAGCCGGCCGTTGACCGGATGGATCATCCCGGCCGGAAGCCGCTTCTCCTCTTGACCCTGTTTCGCTCCCCCCTCGATCACCGCAGCCACGGCCTCTGCTTTGCCGGCTCCGCTTGCGAGGAAGATCACGGTCTTGGCCTGGTTGATGGCCGAAGC
>VGXD01000267.1 GCA_016873525.1 Nitrospira sp.
GTGCCAGAGCCAGCCCACCCCGGTCAGGATGAGGCCGCAGGCAACCCCCAGCATCAGCCCGATCCGGACCTCGCGGAAAAACACCTTCCAGACGTCGGTCAACTCGATCCGCCCGGTCGCCAAGCCGCGGATGATCAGGGTCGAGGACTGTAGGCCCACATTCCCACCCATCGCCGCGATGACCGGAATAAAGGTCACGATGGCCACCACCTCCTGGATGGTGTAGCGGAACCACCAGAGAATCGCCCCGGAGGCCAGGCTGCCGATCAGGTTCGTGAACAGCCAGGGCAGGCGCGAGCGGGCCGCATCAAAACTGGAGGAGGTCATCAAGGTGTCCTCCTCCGCGGCGCCGGCCATCTTGAGCATGTCCTCCGTAGCCTCTTCGCGGATCACATCCACCACGTCGTCCACCGTGACGATGCCCACCAGCGTGTTGTCTTTCTCGACGACCGGGATGGCCAGCAGATTGTAGCGCGCGACTTGGCGGGCCACTTCTTCCTGGTCCATATCCACCGCGACGCTCAGCACGTCGCTCGTCATGATATTTTTCAGCGGCGTGGCGGGCGGCACCGTCAGGAGCTGGCGCAGGGAGAGCACGCCGACCAGGCGCTCTTCCTTGTCGGTCACGTAGATGTAAAACACCATCTCCGCGTCGGTGGCCTGTTGCAGACGCCTGATCGCCTCCTGGGCGGTGGCATCCTCTGGCAGGGAGAAAAACTCCGTGGTCATGATGCCGCCGGCCGTATCCTTGGGATACTTCAAGAGGTCGGCAATCTCCGTGGAGTCCTCCGTCTTCATCAACGTGAGGATCTCCCTGGACTGCTCCTCCGGCAACACGCCCAGGATGTAGGCCACGTCGTCCGGTCCGAGATCCTTGAGCAGCCAGGCCACGTCGGAAGACGGCATGTCCGCCAGCACTTCTTGGATGCTGTCCGCATCCAACTCGCTTAAGACCTTGCCCCGCTCCGACTCTCCGCGCACCAGTTCATAGACCGTGCGCTTGTCCTTGGGCGTGGGCAGGTGGGCGATCACCTTGGCAATGTCCGCCGGGTGCATCCGGCCCAGCATCTTGCCCAAGTTGGTGATGGCCCCTCGGCGAAGCAGCCGCTGGAAGGACGCCAGAACGAGGTCGAATTTCGTCTGGCCCTTCTCGGGGGTTTCCCGAGGCAGGTCCTTCAAGGGATCCTTCTCAACCTGTCGCATTCGTTCGATCGGCTGCACGATTCAGTCTCTCAAGTTGGCAAGTCTACACCGTTGAAACGTCGGCATGTCCGAAAGTCTTGAGGTCTGCGTTTGCCCAAGCGTTGAGCCTCATGGACTTTGCGACTTGACGGACTTTCAGGCGTTCCGACTTCTCAATAGCCCAACTCCGTCAACACTTGTTCGTCTTCGCGCCAGTCTTCCCGCACCTTGACCCAGAGTTGCAAAAAGACCTTCATCCCGAATAGCCGCTCCATCTCGATCCGCGCCTCGGTGCCGACCTCTTTCAGCCGCTCCCCCTGCTTGCCGATCACGATGGCCTTCTGCGACTCCCGTTCCACCATCACCGAGGCCGAAATACGGGCCAGCTTCCCCTCCTCGACGAACTGCTCGATCTCGACCGCCACGGCATAGGGCACCTCCTGGCGGGTGTGCCGGAGAATTTTCTCGCGCACAAGGTCGGCCGCCAGGGCCCGCATCGTCTGATCGGTCACCACATCTTCCCCGTACAACGCCTCGCCTTCCGGCAGGGCCGCCACGGTCAGGTCCAGCAGCCGCTCGACGTTCAGGCCGGTCAGGGCCGACAGGGGCACCACTTCCCTCCACTCCAGCATGGTCCGGTAGGATTCGATGAGCGGCAACACGCGGGACTTGTTCACCACGTCCACCTTGTTGATCAGAAGAAACAGCGGAATGCCGGTCGCCGCGATGACCTCGCGGACTTGCTCGATCACCAGGCGGTCCGCCGCGCCGGGAGGGGCCGTGGCGTCCACCACCACGTAAGCCAGGTCCGCCTCCCGCAAGGTTTCGAGCGCCGTCCGGACCATCCGCTTGTTCAACTGGTGCTGCGGCTTATGCAGGCCTGGAGTGTCCAAGAGGACGATCTGCGCCTCGGGATGATGGACCACGCCCAAAATGCGGGTGCGGGTCGTCTGGGGTTTGTCCGAGACGATCGCGATTTTCTCCTTGAGGAGCGCATTCAGGAGCGTGGACTTCCCCACGTTCGGCCGCCCGATGATGGCGACCATGCCCGATTTCATTGCCTGCGCCCTTTCTTGAGACACGTCACATACCACGTCCGATCACACTCGCTCACTTGGCTTTCTTCGGCACATCCACCGGAGGTTCTTCCACGACCTGAAAGACCTTTTCCCCTTTTCGCACGAAACCCAGCCGTTCCCTGGCAATCTCTTCGATCCGCGCCGGGTCCTGCTGCAAACGGGTGATCTCGACCCGCATGCCGGCATTGGCGCGTTCCATTTCCCGAATCTCCTGTTCCAACCCCTTGGCATGCTCCTGCATCTTGAGGTATTTCAGCAGCCCCATCTCGCTGAAGATAAACGACCCCACCAAGACCGCGCCCACGACGCCCCCGGCCACCCACAGGATCCGCTGGAGCGTGCGCCGTCGCCGCTGCTTCACCGTTTGGCTCTGATTGCGTCTCGTCAACACGATGGCGACCTCTGCGTTTCCGCTACGCCCGACTCAGCTCTTCTTCGACTGAACGGCGTCCCGCCCGGGATAGACGGCCCCGGCGCCCAACTCCTCTTCGATCCGCAGCAATTGATTGTACTTGGCCACCCGATCCGTCCGCGACAGAGAGCCGGTCTTGATCAAGCCCGTGTTCAGCGCGACCGCCACGTCCGCGATCGTGGTGTCTTCCGTCTCGCCGGACCGGTGCGACACCACGGCCGTATAGCCGGACCGCTTCGCCAACTCGATCGCCTCCAGCGTCTCGGTCAGCGTGCCGATCTGGTTCAGCTTGATCAGAATCGAGTTGCCGATCCCTTCTTTGATGCCCCGCGCAAAGATCTCCACGTTGGTGACAAAGATGTCGTCCCCCACGAG
>VGXD01000268.1 GCA_016873525.1 Nitrospira sp.
CAGGCCGTGAGGGACGAACAGTTCCTGCTCGATGACCGTGCCATCCTCCAGACGAAAGGTCCAGTGCGGCCAGGGCTCCGGCTCAAACTGCGCGATCCTGTTCCTTCCATCGGGATGCACCACATCCGGCAGGTAGCGTTGAGAGGACAGCGCGAAGCTCCCGTCCGAGGTTTCGACCCAAGCCTCACACCCGTTCACCAAGACCACGTGGCCTGCCGGCGGCGTCGTGGCGGCCAGCAGGAGGGCATGGTAGCGTCTCGTTCTGATCCCCGAAACGGTCCCCGATGCAAATCCGCCCAGGCCGTCGGCCTCAAGCCATTCCGCGTTCTGATCCATGGATTCGGCTCTCACGGGTTGAAGTCGCTTTGGGGGCATCATACCGCACCCGTGGCAAGACGCGAGCGGAAAAAGCGTCTTTGCGCAGAGGGCAAGACGCGCAGAGACAAGAACTCACCTGCCCGCTCGAGCGAACTCAAGGATGGGTAGGCTGGGTGGAGGAGACGCGGATACAACCGGAGCGGGGACACATCCGAGAGCCTAGTTCCAGGTCACCTGGTCCTGGTTGAGCAGAAAATCGACCAATTCGATGCTGTCGCGCAAGGCCACTTGGGCGTGTTCGGACATCGGCAGGATGGCTCCCACCGGTTTCCCCACCTCCAGATCGTCCAGAGAGGGAATCCATTCAGATCCCGACTTTTCATGCTCTGAGCGGAAGCTGGCCATGACGATCCTTCTTGCCCTGACCGAACAACCCTGAGGCCGACGCCACGTGACAGGATAATCATAACATAGTTTTTTTCGGATGGCTCAGAAGAACGCACAGGGGCCATTCGATGGGTTTGGAAGAGATTCGGCGAAGGACGATCGGAACAGGGAGATTACGGCGCGGCGTTCACGGGAGCAACGGCGCCCAGGTAGGCAAACGTTCCGACTCGGACCAAGGGGGAATCGGCGCGCAGGCGGAAATCGTCGTGGCCGGGATCGACGAACCCGGGATCCCCGACGAGGTCCGAGTCCGCCTTGAGTTCCGGCGCGGGCACATTGGGCGAGCCGGATTTCCAATAGTCTCCCTGGCTGTTGTACAGGGCATTGTAGGACAGGGTGGCCGCACTGGACGGGCCGACCACGAACCCGACCTGGTTCAGTCCGACGATATTGCCGGCCACCTCGCTGCGGGACGTCCCCAGGAAGGCGGCCCCGCCGCCGTTTTTCACGATCGTATTGCTGCGCAAGAACGCCTTCGCGCTGTCCGTCACGACCACCCCTTCGAAAAGACTGCGCGTGATCACGTTGCGCTCCAGCCGCACCTCCGACTTGCCCGCGATCATCACGCCGTGGTCGTTGTCATGGATCAGGTTATCGACGAGCGTCGCCTGCGAGTCGGCAAACTGGACGCCGGTGGTCTCGCTGCCGCCGATCACGCAGCGTTCGATCCGCACGTCCCGGACCTGCTGCCCGAACAGCATCCCCTTGATCCGCACCTCGCGCAGGACGATCCCCCGGCCGTTGAAGATGCCCATCGAGTGGCCGCCGTGCTCGTTGATCGTCACCCCGCTGATCTCGATGTCCGTCGCCCCATAGGGCCACTTGCCGATATGGAAGACCCCGACCCGGTCGCGGCCCAGGATCGTCACCCGATCCATGCCGTCCCCGATCAGCTTCACCCGCTGTTTGCTGTGGATCGTCACGTCCTCCGAATAGGCCCCGGCCTTGACCCGCACCGTATCCCCCTTGCCGGCCTCGTCGATCGCCTCTTGAATCGACCGGTACTGGCCGGACCCGTCCAGCGCGACCACCAGCGTGCGGGGCTCGTGGCTGGGCGGCTTCCCATCCGGGATCGCCCAGGTGATCCGGTCCCCGCCGATCACCCCCAGCAACAGCATGGCCAACCCGATTCGAGACATGAGAATTCGCATGAGAGCGTGATACAGGGAAGCACCGCGCCAAGTCAACACCGTTTCTTGTGAGGCTTGCCGACGCCATGCTATCCTCCGGCATGATCTTGGTCGGGCTCACCGGTGGATTGGCAACGGGCAAGAGCACCGTCGCACGTCTGTTTCAGGCCTGCGGAGCCCGGGTCATCCATGCCGACGACCTCGCCCGCCAAGTCGTCCGGCCCGGCAAGCCGGCCTGGCGGGACATCGTCCGCGTATTCGGACGGACCATCCTGCGAGCCGACCGGACGATCGACCGTGACGCGCTGGCCGCGATCGTCTTTCGGAATCCGGCTCAACTCCGACGTCTGAACGCCATCGTGCATCCCCGCGTGGCCCGCGAACAGGCCAGGCTGACCGCCGCCATCGCCAGGAAGCAGCCGCGCGCGGTCGTCGTCTACGATGTCCCGCTCCTCTTCGAAGCCGGTGTGGACCAACGTGTCGATCGGATCGTCGTCGTGGCCGCAGACCGCCACACCCAGATCGCCCGCCTCGCCGCGCGCAACGGCCTCACCCGCGCCGAGGCCCTCCGACGCATCCGCGCCCAACTGCCGCTGAGCCAAAAAAAATCCCAGGCCGACGAGGTCCTCGACGGCACCCTGCCCCTGGCGACGTTGCGCCGCGCGGTGCGGCGAATATACCGCGTCTTCCGGCAATCGGCCTGATCTCGGCCGGGATGCATCTTCGACATTTTCTGTGCTACATTGCCGCATGCGCCACGTGACCATCATCGGGTCCGGCCCGGCCGGCTTGACCGCCGCCATCTACACGGCCAGGGCCAATTTGTCGCCGCTGCTCATCGAAGGGCTGCAGGCCGGAGGCCAGCTCACCACCACCACCGAAGTGGAAAACTACCCCGGCTTTCACCATGCCATCCTGGGCCCAGACCTGATGAAAGCGATGCGGGACCAGGCCGAGCGGTTCGGCACGGAGTTCCTCCAGGGCGAGGTGTCGGCCCTGGACCTCACGAAGAGCCCCGTCACAATCACGATCGACGGCGAGCAGACGCTCCGGAGCCGGACCCTCATCATCGCCACCGGCGCGTCGGCGATTCACCT
>VGXD01000269.1 GCA_016873525.1 Nitrospira sp.
TAATTCCCGCTCCATGAAGGCGGCAATTTCTTCGTCCTCGAGGGGCAGGATTCGAGGCAGCAGTTCCACCATCGTCACCTGCGTGCCCAGGCCGCTGTAGAGCGACGCGAACTCGCAGCCTTCGACCCCGGCGCCGATGATCAGCAGGCTTGCAGGAATCGCCGTTTGCTCCAACGCCTCCTTGCTCGTGATGATCTGTTTGCCGTCGATTGGAAAGAGGGGCAGGTTGGGCCAGGATGACCCGGTCGCCAGGATCACGGCATCCGCCTGGATACGGACCTCGCTTCCGTCCCGCTTGGTCACAAGGACCGTCCGTTCATCCAGCAAGCGGCCGGTGCCTTCCACCTGCTCAATCTGCCAACTCTTCAAGAGCGTGGCCACTCCCTTGACGAGCCCTTCCACAACCTTGTTTTTCCTGGCCACCATACGCGCCAAGTCGTAGACGACCGGCCCACCCACCTGCAGGCCCATGTCGCCGGCCTTCTTGGCCTTGTCCCCCAGCTCCACCACGGCCAAGAGCGCCTTGCTGGGAATGCAGCCCCAGTTCAGGCAGACCCCGCCGAGCGCCTGGTTCTCCACGACCGTCACGCTGGCCCCCAGCTGGGCCGCGCGGATCGCCGCCACGTACCCGCCGGGACCGGCACCCAGGATGGCGATGTGTTTCTTCTCCGCCATAAGGCTGATCGCTGATTACTTGTGGGAGGTCAGGAAGGCTTCGTACTGGGCTGCGGTCATGAGCCCATCCACCTGCTTCGGATCGGTCAGTTCGATCACCGCCATCCACCCCTTGCCATAGGGGTCCGAGTTGACCACCTCCGGGTGGTCCTTCAGGTCGGTGTTGACCCTGACGATGGTTCCGCTCACGGGTGTGTAAATGCTGGAGGTCGTCTTGGTCGATTCGACCTCGCCGATCTGCTGCCCAACCGTCACCAGGGTGCCGGGCTTGGGCAATTCGATGAACACAATGTCGCCCAGCGCATCTTGCGCAAAATGGCTGATGCCGAGGGTGGCTTGCGTCCCCTCCATCTTGATCCATTCATGTTCTTCATGGTAGCGCAGGTTCGTCGGTTCCATGGTCTCCTCTTCGTTGCAGCGGGCCGTGCCGCACGGCTCAGGCTGGATATGCGCGTCGGCTAAAAATGGTTCGGGGATCGTAGTGCAGCAAGCCCTGTTTGTCAAGGAACGGAACCGGCCGTTGGAGCGGTTCCAACCACGTAGAGCAGACCGATTCCTTTGGCGAAGCGGGCGCGATCCGAGGCCGATTTCACCCCTTCCGCCAGTCGTTCGATGGCCGCCGCCTCGGCAAGCGGAACAGGCAGGGCCACCCACACCAGCCCCGCACTTCCGAGGAGAGCGATCATGCGATCCGCGATAACCGGCCCCGTCGATGGCCTGGTCCCGACAGCAGACTGCCCCCCCATGACATAGGCATCAAACCCGATCCGCTTGGCCTCTAAGAGATCTTCATTGAACTTGGTCAAGGCGGTCACGGGATCCGTAATGGCCTCCGGATGCACTTCCAGCGCGAATTGGAGGTTCGGCGACTGCTTGCGTAACGCCTGCCTGAGCCGATCCATCACTTTCAGCGTCTCCCTGGATTTCCAGCCCGCCCACCGCCAGAACTCCGGCGCAGAGACCCGTTGATCCGCAACAGCCGATCGCAAGTCCGGCAAGGCGCCGGCTGCCCCTAAGACATCGGACGAGGCAACGAATGTAGCTGGGTCCGGCATAATGCCGAAGTCGCGTTCAAACGCCTTCAAGGCAAAGGGACTGAACCCATCGGCCGGACCGCTGGGCTGATCGGCCTTGAACAGGATGCCGTCGATGCCGCCAGCAGCAAGGTCGGAGAGAAGCCCGACCAGATATTCCTGAAAGGCAGGATGGAAGAGGTCCGGGGCATCGGTTGACACAAGTTGGCCGCGCGCCGGATCGTAGGATCGGTCAGCCCACCCGAGTTGATCCAGTTGCGGCTCAAGCCAGGGCATCTGCCTGAGCGTAACGGAACAGAAGACGGCAAGACCCTGGCGATGGGCAACCGGCACCAATTGCCCGACGACATCTCGCACGGTGTCGGCCCAGTGAGTCTGGAAAAAGACGCCGGGTGGCTGCCGATTTCGTCCATGGCTCTCCCCCTTCGGCTCCCGTCCCATTCCCGCATCATGCACCACGGTTGTCACCCCGGCCTGAGCCAAACCCCGCACCCAGACCTCCACCTGTTCCGGCGCAGGGAGACGATGCGATGGGAAGAAAACCGCTTTACGCCCGTTCACGCTGGGCGGCACTGTTTTCAGCGCCTGTTCCAATTCAGCCACGCGCTGCCTGGCCTGAAGCCCCAGGCTTCCGGACGGCGCGGCCTGAGCCACATCACGATAGTGAACCAGAGCATCGGGCGTATTGCCGGCCTGTTCGTAGGATCGGGCCAGCCACCAATGCGCTTCGGCGAGAGAGGAGGGCTGCGGGTATTGCTTGAGCAATCGCTGCAAAGTCCGGATGGCGGATTCGTAACGTCCCTGGGCATGGAACGTCCGCGCCTCCTGAAGCAATCGGCCTTGAATGTCGAGGATTGGATCGGTTGGAGAAGCGGCCTTCGCCGGGCCCTGAGGCGCCGTGATCGGCTTGACAGGCTGGGCGCAGGCCCCCAGCACAGCCACGAGCACGGCGACGGCCGCAAAGCGGACCGCAGAAAATGACATGAGGCCGGCTGGCGGTGAATCGGCCGTCAGGCGGCTGCGCGAGGGGGGCGTCAGACTGAATGAATCCGGCACACCTGCTGGAGGCACGGCCGAAACGCGACGACCGTCACCCCCATCGCTCACCGCACCGCCAATTCCATCTCGGGAAAGAAGTAACCGACCTCAAAACGGGCGGTCTCCGGAGAGTCGGACCCGTGCACGGCGTTGAACTCGATATTGGCGCCATGAGCGGCCCGGATGGTTCCCGGAGCGGCCTTGGCCGGGTGGGTGGCCCCCATCAATTCACGATGG
>VGXD01000270.1 GCA_016873525.1 Nitrospira sp.
CACAGGCCCCACGAAAAACAACTCCATGGTGGCCGTGTCGACCGGCCTTCTGAGCAACTTGAACGAACAGGAAGTCAAGGCCGTCCTGGCCCACGAGATGGGCCACGTCTACAACGGCGACATGTTCACGACCACCGTCCTGGCCGGGTTGATGAATACCTTCGTCTACTTCATCAGCCGCTGGGTCTATCGGAACCTGGCGGAACGGAACCAGGCGCTGGCGTTCGGCGTGTATTTCTTCTTGCAGATCGTGCTGTCGTTTCTGGCCATGATCCCGATCAGCTGGTTCTCCCGCCGCCGGGAATTTTCCGCCGATGCCTTCTCCGCCAAGGTCTACGGCCCGGATGCCATGATTGCGGCGCTCCAAGCCATCCACCGCTGGGTCACCCGCACCCAAGTCGAGTACGGCACCCAGGACGCCTTGGCCACCATGAAAATCTCCGGCAAGTCGAACGGGTTCATGCACCTCTTCGCCACGCACCCGCCCATCGAGGCGCGGGTGGAGGCGCTCAGGAGGCTCTAGGACCAGGGTCTGGACAGGGGGCGGGAGCGCTGAGGCCGTCGGTCAGGCCTTCTTGACGAAGCTGATGCTGTCCCGATACTGCTGAATCGCGGCGGCCAGCGCCTTGCCGCCGAGCGGGATATTCGCCTCGATCGTCGTTTCGATGGCGTCATCCTCGATCACGACATCGTAGCGGTCCTGCACCCTGGTCAGAACCATTCCCTGGCCGACATCCCTCGGCAGGAAGATTTCCTTCCAGACTTCCTTTTCCACCAGACAAACGTCTTTGAACCGCTCATAGAGAAGAGCGAGTTTTTCCGGATCCGTCACCTTCATCGTTCCCCCCGGATTACAGCGATCAGCCGTCAGCTCGTCACAGTTCAGTGTTCATGCCCGCAACCGCCTTCCCCTCCGCCCCCCTCAGGCATGCCGGACGGCGGCGGCAGCCCCGTGATGTTGAGCGGAGTCGGGTCGGGAGAAGAGACCCCCACCGATCCGGAGCGGGCGGCAAAGGAAGAGAACAC
This sequence comes from Nitrospira sp., assembly GCA_016873525.1. Lineage (GTDB taxonomy): Bacteria > Nitrospirota > Nitrospiria > Nitrospirales > Nitrospiraceae > SCVQ01. Next base: position 1,027 of record VGXD01000270.1, read on the forward strand.
CCGGCGAATCGGCGCACCACAGTCCCGGCACTCGGTCAGGGGCGAGTCGGCCACACGTTGGAGATATTCTTTGCGCCTGGAACAAGACGGCTGTTTCTGGCAGCGTTCGGCCACATATTCATAGATCGGCATGGACGTTTCCTCTGGCCTCCGCGACTGTCGCGGACCAACACCCTGGGAGTCTTTCTTGAGGTCTCATTTCGACGTGGTACCGGCGGGACTCGGCTGCGTCACAACCTTGAAGCGCATCGTTCCAACTTCGTTCGCCGCATGGAAAGCTTGCTGTCCCTCCGGGCTAATGTAGACCTTCACAAGGTAATTGCCTATGGCCCAACCCGCAGGCGGCTTGCGAAGCTCCAAAAACCCCTGTTTTTCATGCCACGGAACAAACAACGAATCCTGCCCCACCGGAGGCTCGGCAAGCTTGCCCTGCTCATCCTCCCGATACCAGCGCGCGCTGAACGTCGCGGGGTCCTCCAGGGGAGGCACTTCAAAGACGATGTAGACGGCCGGCGTATCCGGCGCAAATGTCGTGGTTCCCGGCTCGACCGGTTTGATCCGAGGGTCCTGGGTATACCAGCCTGACCGACCGAAGCTGTCCCACTCCACTTCATACCCCTTCGCCATTTCGATCCAGGTAAACAGCGATTGCGGGCGGTTTTTCTGCTGCTTATCCAGCGAGGGAGTGTTGGTCGGGTCGATCTCCGTCACCGCCTGTTCTTTCGGCACCAACAAATCACGCGCCGACGCGATCGAGCCAACCGGCATGACGCAAGCAAGCACGAGCGTCGCTCCGGCAATGACCGGCCCCCCTAGGCCCTTCGCTCTATCGGTACCGTGGGGCATCGTGCACCTCTTCGCCCATGCGATCGATCCTCGTTCCATGCTGTCTGCTTCTAGCCTACTGCAGGGGAAAGCGGCAATGCAACTTACGGCCCTCTCTGCGGCATTCTGCAACGCCTTTGCTATAATGATGCCATGCGACACGATCCCGCTGTGCCGACCCTGCCGGACACCGCCCCTCCCGATCAAGAGCCCTATCCCTTCGACCGAGCCGGCAACAGGACGGGAGAGGAGCGGATGGATTCCCGCCTGGGAGCACGGGAACAAAGCCGGCGGTTCGGCATCCGCGACGGCGCCTTCCAAGCTGTGATGCAGGGCGGAGGCGAGAACTACCTCTCGGCCTTTGCCGTGTTGTTGCACGCCTCGACCTTGCAAATCGGCCTTCTGTCGGCGCTTCCCCAACTCGTCGGAACCTGGTCCCAATTGCTCTCGGTCAAGGCCTTGAACCGCTATCACCATCGAAAAGCGCTCATCCTGGCGGGAGCCGCAGGCCAGAGCGCCTTGTGGCTTCCACTCCTGGCCTTGCCCCTGCTCTACCCCGCGCAGGGCCCTTCGCTCCTGATCGCCTGTGCTGTCTTGTACGTTGCCACGGGGCACTTCGCGATCCCGGCTTGGAACAGCCTGATCACCGATCTGGTCGATCCCAACCGACGCGGCGCCTACTTCGCCCATCGGACCAAAGTGATGGCGGTCGCCGGCTTTGCCGCCCTGTGTCTGGCCGGAGTCGTCCTCAACGGAGCGCAAACCGTGAATCGTCCCTGGGCCGGCTTCGTCGTCATTTTCCTGGCCGCCGCTGCCGCCCGCGCGATCTCGACCTGGTATCTGACACGCCTCGACGAAACAGCCGCCCCGGCCACACGCGAAGCCGCGTTTCGCCTCGTTGACTTCCTGCGCCACGAGCGCAGCGCCAACCTGAAGCGCTTTCTCCTCTTCTCCGGTCTCATGCACGCCTGCGTGTTGATCGCCGGCCCCTACTTCGTCATCTATATGCTGCGTGACCTCCACTTCACCTACTTGCAATACGCCGGGTGGCTGGCCACCGGCATCCTCGGCCAATTCCTGACCCTCAACCAGTGGGGCCGGATCGGCGATCGCTTCGGCAACAAAAAGATCC
>VGXD01000271.1 GCA_016873525.1 Nitrospira sp.
CGGGGCGCTGCGCTCGCCGGATGGCTTCGCGCCCCGCCCGCTCGCCGCCGACACCGAAACCGTGATACAAACCGAAACGTTCACCCTCTGAGTGGACCTAATCCAGGGGAAAGGTCAGCAGAGACCGCGTTTCACAACACCGGTCTGGGTGCCGCCGACGGCGTAGCCGAGTTCACATTGCGGGCGCGCGACAGAGGACGTTTCCGTACACCAAGTCTGCGCAATGTGGCGGTGACCGCGCCTTACATGCATGACGGCCGTTTCGCGACGCTGGAGCAAGTTATTCGCCACTACGCCGCGGGGGGCGAAGCTGCCCGTAACGGCACTCCGGACCCCAACCGGGATGCTCTGATCGTCGGGTTTCAGATCAGCGCAACCGAGATCGCGGACTTGATCGCTTTTCTCGACAGTCTCACCGACGAAACGTTTCTCGCCAATCCCGTGTTTGCAGACCCTTGGCCAGAGGGACACCCGGCCCGCTCCAGAAGAGTAGCGCCTGAATCTCTTCATCCCCACGAAAGGAATCGGAAATGAAGAATCCCGTACTGATACTTGCTGCTTTCTTGACACCGTTCGCCGTCACGTCGGTCGCCTGGAGTCACGCAACTTTTGAGAACCGTGAAGTTGTCCAGAACTCGACCGTACGCATGGTCACCCGTGTTCCACATGGCTGCAACGGCCAGCCAACCTTGCGTGTTCGCATCGCGATTCCGGAGGGCGTCGTTGGCGTAAAACCCATGCCCAAGGCCGGGTGGACGCTCACCACCAAGACAATTCAATTGTCACAACCCTACGAGAGCCACGGCCAAAAAATCACCACCGGGGTTGGCGAGATCACATGGGAGGGCAAGCTCGACGACGCTCACTACGACGAGTTTATTTTCAGGGCAAACTTCACTGACCGGCTGCCGACCGGAAAGACGCTTTACATCCCCGTCGTGCAGGAATGCGCCAATGGAGCCGAACGGTGGATCGAAATTCCAGCGGAAGGCCAAAGTAGCAGTGATCTCAAATATCCCGCACCGGGCGTAAAGGTTATGCCGGCCGCGCAGACAGGACACGGCAGATAACGGCAGCCACGGGCACCTTGGTCGTGGTTGGCGCATGGGCACCAGCAGCCAACACGCGGTTGTTCGTCGCCCACTCGCCTCAATGAACCCCGCCGGGCCTCGTGCTGGCCTGGCGGGGACAGGGTCGCAGGTTTCTTTATGATTACTGTTTTGCGTGCAACTCCGCTTCTCATTGCCATTCTGCTGTGGCCCGCGCATCTATATGCGCATGCCCAATTGCGCAGCGCCGAGCCGGCTTCTGGTGCGGTTCTCAGCCATGCGCCGGCCAACGTGGTCCTGCACTTCAATGAACCGGTTACGCCTTTAAGGAGTCGATGGTTCCGGCCCGATGGAGCGGCCATCGACGTTCAGTCGCAAAGCATGGGCGACTCCCTCATCGTTACGGTTCCCATCGACGTGTTGCCTGGCACCCATATTCTGAGCTGGCGGGTGGTTTCGGCTGACGGACATCCCGTGGCCGGTACGCATGTGTTTTCGGTGGGAGCGCCGTCGGCAAGACCTGACGTGGCAGAAGCCACTAGACCGTGGCCAGCGGCGATTGCGCGTGCCGTCCTCACGATCGTGCTTGTCTTCGGGCCCGGCGGAATCTTGTGGGCGGCTTTGTCTGGGCAATCCGCGGGGCGGAGTGCACGGACGCTTGCCTGGTCATGTCTGCCGGCGGCGGGGCTGATGGTTGCCACACAAGCGATGGATCTTGCCGGAGGTGGCCTCCATGTCCTGCTCAGCGCCGAAACATGGAAAATCACAGTGTTTAGCCCGTACGGGCTTGCCGCGATCCTAGCTGCCATCGCCGGATTGGTGGCCGCCATCGGAGCCGGCCGGCAGTTCGTGGTGTTTCTAGCCTGGGCCGTTGCTGCAATGTCGTTTGCCGTGGCGGGCCACGCCGCGCGGGCCGAGCCGATTGCTTTGATGGCGCCCCTTGTATTCGTCCATGCTCTAGCGCTGATCTTCTGGGCGGGGGCCTTGCCGGCGCTCTTTAGAGCGCTGCGCGTGGCCGAACCCGAAAGACAGATGGCGAAGTTCTCCCGCCTTGCTGTGCCTATGGTGGCGCTTCTGGTCATTTCGGGCGCCGCTTTGGCGGTACGGCAGGTCGAGACGCCGACGGCGCTCGTTGGCACCGCCTATGGGTGGATCTTGTCCCTCAAGCTCATGTTGGTGGCGGTCGTGCTGCTGCTTGCGGTTCGGCACCGCCTTGTTTTGACGCCTATGCTTTCCACTGCGCCTAGGCATGCTGGGGCGGTATTTCGACGCTCACTCAGGCTAGAACTCGCTCTCATGGTCATGATCCTAGCGCTGACTGCCGGATTCCGTCTGACCCCGCCTCCCCGGGCGACGAACGACGCCCATACAGTCCGTGTCGACGTACATGTGCACGGGCCAACCGCAATGGCCGATATCGCGCTGATCCCAGGGCGACCGGGCCCGAATTACATCGAAGTGATGCCATTGGACGGTGAGTTCCGGCCGATGCGTCCGTTAGCGATCACTCTGCATTTCAGCCGCCCGCAAGATATGCTTGAACCAATCGAAGTGGCTGCGATTGTGGCTGGAGATGGCGTTTGGCGTGCCGGCCCGATTCACCTGCCGCCCGGCGGCAGTTGGGAATTGATTGCCGATATCCTGATAAACGATTTCCAGAAGGCGATGTTAGGGGCGACGGTGACCTTACCGCCATAAGTAGCCTTGCGGGTCCGCCGGAAAACGGCAAGGAAGTCCATGCCGCTACCTGCCACCTTCCGTGCGGGACTGTGCCAGAGAACGTTGGACTCCAGTCCCCCTCCCTCCGCCAACCTTTTCCGATTGAGACAACCTAATCCAACGGATCACGTCGGAATCGGAGACCTGTCTGAGCACTCAAGATCTCCGCCCGGCGCGGCCCGAGACGATCTTGTTGGCCTATCCC
>VGXD01000272.1 GCA_016873525.1 Nitrospira sp.
CAGCTTCGTGATCCCCCCCGCCATCAATCCGAGCTGGTCCTTCAGGTACAAGCGGATGTCCAAGGCCACTTGATCGTTTCGGCTCCGTCCCGTGTGGAGCTTGCCCCCCACCGGCCCGATGAGTTCCGTGAGGCGCCGCTCGATCGCCATGTGGATGTCTTCATCCTGCGGCGCGAAGGGAAAGCGGCCGGCGTCCAACTCGGCCCGAACCGAGTCCAGCCCGCGGAGGATCGCCGTGGTGTCCTTGCGGGTCAGGACCCCGGCTTTTTCCAGGGTCTTGCAGTGGGCGATGCTGCCCAGGATGTCGTAGGCGTAGAGCCGCCGATCGACGGCCAGCGACGAGGTGAAGGCCTCGACCAGCCGGTGCGTGCGCTCGCGGAACCGTCCGCCCCAGAGCTTGCTCTTGGCTTGTGCCGCGTGCCGCGTGCCGCGCGAAGGGTCGGACGCAGTGCGATTGCGTCCGTTGCTTTTTGTCTTCGGCTGTATCCCCATCGTCTTAGGCTTTCCGTCCGTGGTCGTTCGGCGCGTCGCGTTTCACGAGCTACTTCTTCTGTGTGCGGCGCTGAGCCTGAATCGCCAGGCGGAGGGCGTTCAAGCGAATGAAGCCTTCCGCATCCTTTTGGCGATAGGCTTCGTCTTCCTCGAAGGTGGCCAGGTCCAGCCGGTAGAGAGACTGCTCCGAACGCCGGCCGACCACGGTGCAACCGCCTTTGTACAGCTTCACGCGGACGGTGCCGGTCACGTGCTGCTGGGCCTCGTCGATGGCCTTCTGCAACATCTCCCGCTCCGGCGCGTACCAGTAGCCGTAGTAGATCAGCTCGGCATAGCGCGGGATGAGACTGTCGCGGAGGTGCAGGACTTCCCGATCCATCGTGATCGATTCCAGCCCTCGGTGCGCGACGTGGAGAATCGTCCCCCCCGGCGTTTCGTAGACGCCCCGGGACTTCATGCCGACGTAGCGGTTTTCGACCAAGTCCACGCGACCGATGCCATGCGCCCCGCCCAGGCGGTTCAGATGGGCCAGCAACGTGGCCGGGCTCATGGTCTTCCCGTTCACCGCCACGGGATCGCCCCGGTCGTAATCGATTTCGACGAATTGCGGTTTGTTGGGCGCCTTCTCGGGCGAGACCGTCATCTGGAAAATTTCATCGGGCGGGGCTTTCCAGGGGTCTTCCAGGATTCCGCCCTCGTAGCTGATATGAAACAGATTCGGGTCCGTGCTGTAAGGCTTGGCCTTGGTCGCCGTCACCGGGATGCCGTGCGACGAGGCGTAGTCGATCAGCTCGCGCCGGGACCGGAAGGCCCAATCGCGCCAGGGGGCGATGATGCGGACCCTCGGATCGAGCGCCAGGTAGGTCAGCTCGAACCGGACTTGATCGTTGCCCTTGCCGGTCGATCCGTGCGAGACCGCATCCGCGCCTTCTTTGTGGGCCAATTCGATCTGGCGCTTGGCAATGAGCGGCCTGGCGATCGAGGTCCCCAAGAGGTAGGTGCCCTCGTAGACGGCGTTGCCCCGCAACATCGGGAAGATGTGGTCCTTGACGAAGACCTCGCGCAAGTCTTCGACGTAGACCTTCGAGGCGCCGACGGCCAGCGCCTTGGCTTTGACGGCCTTGAGGTTTTCGCCCTGACCCAAGTCCGCGCAGAAGGCCACGACCTCGCAGTCGTAGGTTTCTTGGAGCCACTTGAGGATGACCGATGTGTCGAGGCCGCCCGAGTAGGCCAACACCACTTTCTTGATGGTCTGCCGCTTCATAAATTCCTTCTGTGTTCGCGTTTTCGCCGAGAGGTTCCCAATAACTCGACCAGGATGGCCTTCTGCATGTGCAACCGATTCTCCGCCTGGTCCATCACCACGGACTGCGGGCCGTCCAAGACCCCCGTGGCGATCTCCTGCCCCCGATGCGCGGGCAGGCAGTGCATGACGATCGCATCGGGCTTGGCGCTTTTCAAGAGGCGTTCGTTGACTTGGTAGGGCGCCAGGGTTTTCACGCGGCGCGACTGCTCCTGCTCCTGTCCCATGCTGACCCAGACGTCGGTATAGACCACATCGGCGTCCTTGACCGCGACCTGCGGGTCTTTGGTCAGCGCGATGTCGGCGCCGGTTTTGTCCGCCTCGACGCGGGCTTGGTCCACGACCCGCTGGTCCGGCTCGTAGCCGGTCGGACAGCCCAGGCTGATGGCCAGGCCCATCTTGGCCGCGCACTCGATCAGCGAGTTGGCGACGTTGTTGCCGTCTCCCACGTAGGCGATCTTGAGGCCGGCCAAGGCGCCTTTCTTCTCCTTGATCGTCAGCAGGTCCGACAGGGCCTGGCAGGGATGGCACAGGTCCGTCAGGCCGTTGATCACCGGAATCGTGGCCTCGCGCGCCCATTCCTCGACCGTTGCCTGGTCGTAGGTTCGGATGACGAGGCCGTCGAGGTACCGCGAGAGGACATGGGCGGTGTCCGCCACGCTCTCCCCGCGCGACAACTGAATCTCCGCCGCCGACAGAAACAGGGACTGTCCGCCGAGCTGATTGATGCCCGCTTCGAAGGACACCCGGGTTCTGGTGGAGGGTTTCTCGAACAACAGGCCCAGGGTCTTTCCGATCAGACGCTGATGCGGGACGCCGCGCCGCTGCATCGCCTTGAGTCTCTCCGCCAGCCTCAGGAGCGCCGTGATCTGGTCCCTGGGGATCGCGGCGATCGTCAGGAGGTCTTTGCCGAGGGGGCCCCGCGACCCCGGCGCAAGGCTTGCGGTCCTTGCACGAGAAACCCTGGGTTGGCGACCCTTATGAGCGCTTCGAGGGAACAAACCATCTCCTCCTGGTCCTGAGCGCGACCCCGGCGATACGACCGTCCGATCCCGAGAGAATCTTGTGCAGGCCGCCGGCTAGCCCCGCTTGCTCAACATATTCGAAAGCGTGTCCAGCAGCCGGTCGATCTCGCGCTGGGTAATGACGAGGGGCGGAACGAACCGCAACACC
>VGXD01000273.1 GCA_016873525.1 Nitrospira sp.
CGTCGAGACGGCGGTCCAGGCGCTGACCACCGCCTCCCACAAGCTGGCCGAAGAAATGTATAAAAAGGCCTCGGAAGCGGGCGCCGGCGCCGGCGCCCAGGCCGGCTCGGACGGTCATGGAGATGGGGCTGCCAAGACCGACGAAAAGGTCGTGGACGCCGAGTTTGAAGAAGTGGATAAAGATAAGAAGTAAATACAATTCAGCCCTCAGTCATCAGCGGCCGGCCTTCAGCAGGCACGGAAAAACGACGGGAGCAGTCAGGTCGCTGGGCTTCTTCCGCTGATTATGCTGAGAGCTGATGACTGAAAGCTGCACGCTCTTTCGGCAATGGTCCACGTGGCAAAACGCGATTATTACGAAACGCTCGGCATCGACCGCAGCGCCTCTGAAGACGACGTCAAGAAGGCGTTCCGCAAGCTCGCCCGCCAGTTTCACCCCGACCTTCACAGCGGGGACCACCAAAAAAAGACCGCTGAAGAGAAATTCAAGGAAATCAACGAAGCCTACGAGATCCTGAGCGACCAGGAGAAACGGAAGCGCTACGACATGTTCGGCCATGCCGGAGCGCAGCAAGGCGCCGGCGGAGGATTCGAGGGATCCGACTTCGGACGGGGCGGCTTCGGCGATGTCTTCAACGACATCTTCGATGATTTCTTCGGCGGCGGAGGACGCAGGGGGCAGCGCGCGGAGCGAGGGAACGATCTCCAATACAACCTGGAACTCGCCTTCGAGGAAGCCGTCTACGGCAAAGAAGCCAAGCTCAAGATTCCCCGGTGGGAACACTGCCAGGACTGCAAGGGGACCGGAGCCAGAACGGCCGCCGGCCTGAAAATCTGCGCCACCTGCAAAGGCGTCGGCCAGCTCAGATTCCAACAAGGCTTCTTCAGCATCAACCGCCCCTGCAACCAGTGCGAGGGCGCTGGCCAGATGATCTCGGACCCCTGCCCCGCCTGCCGGGGACGGAAACGGGTCTACAAAGAACGGATGCTGTCGGTCTCCATTCCGGCCGGCATTGAACCCGGCATGCGCCTCCGCCTGGCCAACGAAGGCGAACACGGCGAGAACAACGGCCCGCCCGGCGACCTCTACGTTGCCGTCTCGGTGAAACCCCACCCGGTGTTCACCAGGAAAGGCAACGACATCGTCTGCGACGTGCCGGTCAGCTTCATCACGGCGGCGCTCGGCGGGAAGGTGGAGATCCCGACGCTCAAAGGCAATACGATCATCAAGGTCCCGGCCGGCACGCAGCACGACAAGGCCCTACGCCTGAAGGGACTGGGCGCCCCCAGCCTGAAGGGGCAGGACACCGGCGATCAGGTCATGAAAATCAAGATTCAAATCCCCACCAAGCTGACCGCCAAGCAGAAGGAACTCCTGAGCGAGTTTGCCAAGGAAAGCGGCATGAGCATGGATGAGGAAGGGGACGGGTTTTTCGATAAAATGAAAACACTCTTCGAATGATCCCAGCCCGTCTTCTTGCCCTCCGCGTTTTGCACCATCCTATCCCTCTAACGCTTCACGCTTCACGTTTCACGCCTCACGTCTGACGACATGCCGGTCTTCTTCATCACCGCCGACCAGATCCAGAACGGGACCGCCACGATAACCGGCCCCCTCTGCGACCATCTCAGCGCCAGCCTTCGCCTCCGCGTCGGCGAGACCATCTGGCTCGGGGACGAGCATCGCCAACGGTACCTGATCAAAACCACCCACCTGGATCGACGATTGGTCACGGGCCAGATCATCAACCAACTGGCCGGTCCCGCCCCGACCCACCCCGCCGTTATCCTTGGACAGGCCTTGCTCAAGGGAGAACGGATGGACTGGGTGATTCAGAAAGCGACCGAACTCGGCATGGCCTTCCTGCTTCCCATCGTGACAAGCCATGCCATCGTGAGGCCGAAGACCGAACGGCACCACGCTCAGCAGGAACGTTGGCAGAAAATCGCTCTCGAAGCCTCGCAGCAATCCGAGCGCTGGGAGGTGCCGGAGATCGCGGCGCCCTGTGATGCCACGGCCTTCTTCGAGGCCCAGTCATCGGCCTCCTGCCGGTTGATCTTAAGCGAGCGGTCCGAGGGCCTTAGCCTTGCCACCGTGGCACTGCCTTCAAAGCTGAACGAGCGCGTCGTGATGGCGATTGGCCCGGAGGGCGGGTGGACCCAGGAAGAACTGGATCAGGCCCTGACCCAGGGCTTCCTGCCGGTGAGCCTGGGGAAGCGTATTTTGCGGGCTGAAACCGCAACCCTGGCAGCGTTGAGCGTCATTCAGAGTCGCCTGGGCGAGCTGGGATGATAAGAGAAGAGCTAATAGCTGATGGCAGATGGCTGATAGCAAGCCACTCTTCGCCATCCGAGCTTATGCAGTCCTATTGCTAGGAAACTGACAGGGGCTTATACTGCTGTCGGACCCATCCAGGGCCTTATACAGGGCCAGATAATCCCTAGTTATGCGTCACAGGGAACGCCGGTGAAAGAATATGCAGACCTCATCTCCGCTATCGCAGCACTCCTTTGGCCGGTATTCGCCTTCACAGCGCTCTTTGTATTTAAAGCGCAAATTGCAAATCTCATAGGGCGGTTACGTCGCGGGAAATTGCTCGGTCAGGAGATTGAACTGAGTGAATCGCTAGTGAAACTCGAGAAATCAGCCGTGGCGGTTGCGAAAGAGGTAGCAGCCCTACCCACACCAAGCCAACCAGTACCGCCAGAGGAACCGAAGGACGACGATCAAATAAAGGTGATCCTTCATGAGGCAGCTCGATCTCCTAAGACTGCACTGATCCTGCTGGCATCTGAGATTGAACGCGAAGCTCGCCAACTCTTGGCTAGCGTCGGACACTTAAAGGGACAGCGCTACGTTCCGCTGTCGCAAGCAATGGACGTACTCGGAAAGCAGTTCTGCGGCCTACCCGCTCATATCCCAAGTTCCTTGAAGTTCTTTTGGGACGCCCA
>VGXD01000274.1 GCA_016873525.1 Nitrospira sp.
AACAGGCGGACAAGAAGACCTTGCTGCAACTGCGCGACGCCTATCCGACCACCTTCCCCGGCGATCTGGTCCTGCTCCGCCTGATCGAACTCCACACCAATCGCGGAGAAGAGCACCTGGCGGAAAAAAACATCCGCCTCTTTCTGACCCACTTCCCCACGCACGAACAGGCGGCGGCGGCGGCGGAGCAATTGAAAAACTTCAAGGCAAAGGTCAAGGCCAGCCAATACGTCCTGGCCGCCGTGCTGCCGACTTCCGGACACCTGAGCGCCTTCGGCGCAGAGGTCTTGAACGGCATCCGTCTTGCCCTGGACAAGGGGAAGGAAACCCTGGGGCTCCCCTCGATCGGGCTGGTCGTGAAGGACGGCGCCGGGCCGGACAAATCCGCCCTACGCGCCGAGTTGGCCGACCTGATCGCCGAGTACCGGCCGATCGCGGTGATCGGCCCCCTGCTCTCGCGCGATCTGCCGGCGGCCGGGGTCCTAGCCGAAGAAACCGCCACGCCGTTTGTGACTCCTACGGCCACCGTCGCCGACGTGCATCGCGTCAGTCCCTACGTCTTCAGCACGGCGCTCACCTACCAACAGCAGGCGCGCCGTCTCGCAGACTATGCCGTCACGCGCATGGGCTACCGCCGGGTCTGCGTCCTGCACCCCGAAACCGCCTACGGACAGGAGTTGACGCGGCTCTTCGTTCAGGAAGTCAAACAACGCGGCGGCGAGATTGTCGCCATCGAAACCTACGCGGATCACGACACCGATTTCGGCCCTCAGATCAAACGGCTGAAGGCCGAAGACCTGAAACATCACGGCAAGGCCACGACCTCCAAGACCGCCAAGGGCGCGGTGCGCATTACCTACACGCCGGGCTTCGACGCCATCTTCCTGCCCGGCAGCTACGCGCAGGCCGCGCTGCTCACTCCGCAACTGCTCTTCTACGACGTCAAAGTGCCCTTCCTCGGCAGCAACGGCTGGGACAGTCCGGACTTGATCAGGCTGGCCGAGCGGACGGTGGACGGCAGCGTCTTCGTGGACGGCTTGCTCATCGACAGCCAGGACGCGACCGTGAAGGACTTCGTCGAGCGGTATCGCCGGCGGTATCAATCGGCCCCCACGCTCTTTGCCGCCCAAGCCTACGACGCCACCCGCGTGGTTCTGGAGGCGATTCGCAAAGGCGCCTCCTCAGGCAAAGCCGTCCGCGACCACCTCGCCAAACAGCCGGACCTGCCGACGCTCACCGGGGCGGCCTCCTTCGGCCCGACCGGCACGCTCGAACGGCGGCCCTTCCTCATCCAGATCAAGCACGGCAAATTCGTTCCACTCGAATAACCGACGGGCACCGGCAACCATGAACTCATTACCCCAGATTCTCCACACGGTTTCCTACATGGCGCTTCCGCTGCTCTTCGCCATGGTCTTTCACGAATATGCCCACGGCTGGGTCGCGCATCGCTACGGCGACGACACGGCCCGCGCGGCCGGACGCCTGACGCTCAACCCGCTGGCGCACATCGACCCCTTCGGCACCATCATCCTGCCGCTCATCTGCCTGCTCTTCCCGGGCGGTTTTTTTCTGGGTTGGGCCAAGCCGGTTCCCATCGACCCGGCCCGACTGAAGAACCCGCGCCGCGACATGGCGCTGGTGGCCGCCGCCGGCCCCGGCATGAACTTGCTGCTGGCCGTCGGCAGCGCCTTGCTGCTGAGCCTGCTCCTCTCGATCGACCCCTCGCTGTTGGCCCATTGGCCGCCCCAGCCCGGCATGGAGCCGCGCCGGGACTGGCTGGGGATGCTCCTGCTGCCGCTGGCGGCCATGGCCCTGTACTCGGTCTTCATCAACATCCTCTTGATGATCTTTAATTTGATTCCGATCCCGCCCTTGGACGGAGGCCGCATCCTGACCTGCCTGCTCCCCGTCCGCTCGGCCATCGCCTTGAGCCGGCTGGAGCCCTACGGCATGTTGATCATCGTCGGCTTAATCGTTATGGACCCGCAGATCCACGTGATCCATACCGTCACCGGCACCTTCGTCAACGTCATGGCGGGCACGATCCTGTCCACCGTCTTGCAGTGAACGCGCATCGAGCGAGGAGTCGAGGAACGCCATGAGTGAACGGACCACGCAGCGCAAGCGAGTCTTGAGCGGCATGCAGCCCAGCGGCTTGCTCCACCTGGGCAATCTCTTGGGCGCGCTGGAGAACTGGAAAGCACTGCAAGCACAGTACGAGTGTTTCTTTTTCGTGGCGGACTGGCACGCCCTCTCCACCAACTACGCGGACACCAGCCGGGTGAAGGAGTTTTCGCGCGAGTTGCTCATCGACTGGCTGGCCGCCGGCATCGATCCCGAACGGGCGACGGTCTTCGTCCAGTCGCACATCCCCGACCACGCCGTCCTCCACCTGCTGCTGTCGATGATCGTGCCGATCCCCTGGCTGGAACGGAACCCCACCTACAAGGAAAAGCAGGAAGAGATCAAGGAACGCGACCTGGCCACCTACGGCTTTCTCGGCTATCCGGTGCTCCAAGCCGCCGACATCCTCCTGTACAAGCCGGACTTCGTGCCGGTCGGCAAAGACCAGCTCCCGCACCTGGAGCTGACGCGGGAGATCGCCCGCCGCTTCAACAGCCTCTATACACCCGTCTTCCATGACCTGAAGGAGCACCTGACGAAATTCCCCAAGGTGCTCGGCACCGACGGACGCAAGATGAGCAAGAGCTACGGCAACACCATCAACCTCTCCGACAGCGAGCCGGTGGTGCGGCAAAAACTCAAGACGATGGTGACGGACCCGGCGCGCGTAAAGCGGACCGACCCCGGCAATCCGGACCTCTGCCCCGTCTACGACTTTCACAAGATCTATTCGCAGCCCCCGGTCCTCGAACAAATCAACCGCGACTGCCGCTCGGCCGCAATCGGCTGCATCGACTGCAAGAAACTCGTCGC
>VGXD01000275.1 GCA_016873525.1 Nitrospira sp.
GCCACCTCAGGCCGACGCACGATCGCGGTGAGCCCTGCATCGTAATAGTAGGGCGTCGAGTAGGCCAGCCCGGCGCGAGCCGGAGCCGGGACATCGGCCGCCACGGCCGAGACAAACAAATCCAACTTTCCCTCGTTCAATTCCACGAACAGATCCCGGAAGCGGACCAAATGGAGCACGGGGACAATCGGCCGCTCTCCGCAGCGCTTGGAGAGGACCCCGGCGATTTCCTTGACCAACTCGACATCCAGGCCTGTGACCCTGAGACCTTCATCCGTAAAAATGGCCGGAAAGACAAAGGGACGAAACGGTTCCGCCGCCATCCCGACATGCAGCCGTCCACGCTGGCAGATGGAGTCCGCCTGATCGCTGCTGCGCGGCCACACCTTCTGGACCGCGTCGATCACAAGCCCGCAGCCCTGGAGCGCCAGTCCGACCATGAGGAGGCTGAGACAGACCCTTCGCCGAATCATCAAAATCGTATCCCCGTCAGGAACACCCATTGTTGCGCTTCGCCGTCTTGTCCGAGAAAATGCACCCCGTAGCGTGAGAACTGAAGGCCGACGTCCAGCGACAAACCTTGCGCCACCGGAAAACGGACCCCGACCTGCCCCCCGTAGAGATGCCCCGGATGCCCGGCCCCCGACACCATTCCTCCGGCGAGTGCGCCGAGATAGGGCACGGCGCGATCCTCCAAGGGGCCGAAGAGCGCGTGGCGGATCAGGCGATTGATGGGCATGCCCTTGGGAAAATCCAGGATGTCGATAAAGTTGTTCCATCGGGGATTCAAGAACAGGGCGTGTTGATCCGTCTTATAGTCTTGGGTGTGGACGCTAAAATACTGATAGCTGCTCCTGACTTCAAGATTGCCATAGCGGAGCACGGTGATGCCGGCCTGGATCGTCATCTCCCGGTCGTTCGGCGCGAAGTTTTGCTCCCGAATCGCCACGTCGAAATTGAACGGTCTGAGCGGCAACACGACGAGATTGGCCTCTTGCGCCATCCCATCGGCAGGAAGCCAGGACAAGGCCGCCGCCAGGAACAGGACCAGCCGGCCGGCCCCGGCAAGCCCCAAACAGCTTCGTCGGAGCGCCATCAAGATCCCGCGCCTCGCGCCGAACCGAACTCTGTGCCGATAGAAACCGAGCGGGTATGCCATGGCGTCTCAGGGGAAAACAAACTGGCGGGGCCGATCACAATCGATCAACCCCGCCAGCAGTGTTGCACTCACCAATCCTCTTTATTGTGCGGCTGGAGACGTGCTCTCTGTTTTGGGAGGCTCGATCTTCCATGGCGTCTGCGGCATCAATGGCGCCGGCTTGGCATCCGGAGACACCAGCAGCACCGCAATGGCCCCACGGAGCGCGCCGGTCAAGGAATGGGTGACCATCGGATAGGCGCCGGCCGACTCGGCCACCACATCGAAGGTGGCGGCGCTGCCGGGACCCACTACATAGGTCTGGACGCCGCTCAGCTTGTTGGCCGGGTTGCCGCTCTCATAGACGTTCTCCCAAATCTCGCCGATCGGATGGAAGGAGGAAAACTCGTTCGGCCCCGCGTTCACGAAATAGACCCGGACCCGCTCCCCCGGCTTGGCTTCCAACGCCTTCCCACCGGTCACGAAGGGGTGGTACTTGAAGATACCGCCGTTAAAGACGATGTGGTCGAACTTCCGGTCGAACATGGCCGGCACATCGTCGGGATTCTTGAACAGTTCCGACTGGAGCAACACATATTCCCGGTCCGCCTTGGGCCACACCTTGGCGTTCTTGGGGTCGACGATGACGGCGCCGAACATGCCGCGGGCCACGTGCTGGATCATGGGCGGGGCCCCGCAGTGATAAAAGAAAATTCCCGGCTTTTTCGCTGCGAAAGTAAAACTGATCGTTTCTCCCGGATTGATCGCCCGGTAGTTCTTGAGGAAGTCGATCTCGGCCGCGTGGAAGTCCATGGCATGAGGGTAGGTGTTGGTCTTGGGATTATGGAGCGTGAACTTGATCGTGTCGCCTTCCGTAACCCGCACGACCGGCCCGGGGAACTGGCCGTTGAACGTCCACGCCTTGTACGTGGTCCCGTTGCCCTCAATAACCACCTCGGTTTCCATCGCCGTCATCTCGACCTCGTGGGTCTTGGCCGAGGCCTGAGGAATGCCTACCCCCATCCCCACGCAGGACACCACGGCGAGCGCGGCGGCCACGCCCCATCTCCTTTCAGACTGCTCAAACGATGCATGACTCGACAGCATGTACCCCTCCTTGAACGGAATCAACAAACCGGCCTAACGACTACCATGCCGGGCAACATAGCTGTGCGGGGAGAAATAAAACATGACATAAGTCATGTTTTAAAAATAAACCTGCGAGGGCTATTTACCGGAAGAGGAGCAGGAGGAGAGGACCAGTTGTTCGAGTCGGCTCATGTTATGAATCACCAGGCATTTGGCCGTGCCGGAGACCAGCCGCGCCCGCTTGAATTGGCCCATGATGCGGGTCGCCGTCTCCACGGCGAGCCCGGCCATGTCGGCCAGGTCCTGGCGCGTCAGCCGGACCGTGAGGCGGATGCCGTCGGCCTCTTGCACCCCGGCTTGCGCTGCGAGCTTGACCAACAGACTGGCCAGCCGTTGCTCGGCGCGGTCCAGCGCCAGCACCTTGGCATTTTCCTGGGCTTCGTTGAGGCGGTTGCCCAGATACTTGATGACGTCGAAGGCCGCGTCCGGATTGCGGCGCAGCAGGTCGAAATAGGATTGTTTGCTGATCCGGAGCACGCTGACGTTCCCGATCGGCTGGGCACAGCCCGGATGGGTGGATCCGTCAAAGACGGCCGCATCGCAGCAGAAGAGGTCTCCGGGCATCAGCACTTTCAGCGTCACCTCTTTGCCGTCCGAAGAGGGCTTGACGCACTTGACCGAC
>VGXD01000276.1 GCA_016873525.1 Nitrospira sp.
TGGCCCGGCTGGCCGGCTCACCGGAGCAGGTGGCCAGACTCGGCCTCATCGTGGGCGGAGACGTCAGCCTGATTCGGCAGCGCATCGCCGTCGCCTCCACCAGGATGCCGAAGGTCCAGACGGATGAATCCACCGCCGTCACGGCCTACGTCACCGCCATGGTCGAGCGGCGCCAGGCCAAGGGCAGCGGCTACGCCGCCGCCACGCACCTGAGCCAGTTCAAGGGAGAGGCGGGGGGAGAGGCGGCGCGCAACGCCATCAAGGCGGTGGGCGGGCAGCGGATTCCAAGCGGCGCCTATCGGGTCGTGCTCGGTCCCCAGCCGGTCAGCGACCTCATGACCAACCTCATCCTGCCCAGCCTCAGCGCCGATGCGTTCCACAGTTGCCAGTCGCCCTTTCTGGGCGAACTCGGGCGGACGGTCGCCTCACCCCTCGTGACGATCTACGACCACGGCGCCGCCAAAGGCTGCGTGGCCAGCAAGCAGATCACTTGCGAAGGCCTGCCCACGGGCCGAACCGACCTGATACGCGGAGGGACGCTGCAGGGGCTCCTCTCCTCCCACTACGAAACGCAGCGCCTGCTGCGGGACCCTCGCGCCAGGGAAAAACTCGGCGTCAATCCGCAGGAGCATCCCGAAGTCCTCGCGCCAAGAAACGGCTTCCGCCTCTCCAGCCGGGGAGGACGGCAGTTCGACGTCCCGCCGTCGATCGCCGCTACCAATGTTTTTATCGAGGGCGCGACGCCGCACACGACCGAAAGCCTCCTGGCCTTGGCGGGCAACGGCGTCTACATCGGCCGCATCTGGTACACCTATGCCATGAACGGGTTGCGCGCCGGGGAATTCACCTGCACCGTCGTGGGCGACTCCTATCTGATCAAGGACGGCCGGCTCGCTTCGCCGCTCCAGGGCAACACCATCCGCCTCACCGGCAACATCCGCACCGTGCTCAAGAACATTCTCGGCATCACGACCCACGCCAGGCCCGTCATCGGCTGGGCGACGGACGAAGTCGTCTACGCTCCCGAGATCGCCGTCCAGGATCTGCACCTCGCCGAGATTGCCCAATTCATGGAAGCCGTGTAAACTAGCCCCCATGCCTTTGCGGGTCATCATACCGGGCGAGGAAGAGGGGCAGAACCACGTCGGGGGCGTCCACAACCGTCCTCCGATTCCGGACGGCACCCTCAAGGCCGAATGCCCCAAGTTCATGAGCCACGGCCCCTGCGGCGGCGTCCGCAAAGGGGGTTACTGCGAGGTCTACCCGGACATGATGTGTCCCTGGGTCACGCTGTACTTCAAACTGGAAAAAATCGGACAGATCGAATGGATGACGCAAGTCTGAGCGGAACGTGACGGGTAACGCGTGAGGAGTGACCGGGTGAAGACAAGACGGAAACGGACACAAACGGCGCTCGGGTATTCGAACGCCCATGCCAAGAGCGGCATCGCCGCGCGCCTGCCGGCCATCGAGACTTGGCCCAACCAGTTCAAGGGCTACGAGATCACGATCGAGATTCCCGAGTACACCGCCATCTGCCCCAAAACCGGCCAGCCGGACTTCGGCGCCATTCGCCTGCACTACATGCCGGACAAGGCCTGCCTGGAGCTCAAGTCGTTGAAACTCTATATCCATGCCTACCGAAACCTGGGCATCTTCTACGAGAACGCCGTGAACCGCATCCTCCAAGATATCGTCTCCTCCTGCCGACCGGTCTGGGCCGTCGTGACCGGCGAATTCACGGCCCGTGGCGGCCTCAGCAGCCGCATCGAAGCCAAGTACCCGTCCTAACACCGCCCAGCCGCTCCCGTTTCTCGCCGGGGTTCATTGCCCGCTGGTCTTGCCCGCATTGACAGACCGCCCTTGCAGCCTAGAGACTCAAGTTCCACGCGATCCCAGCCGATTCATAGTCAGGCTTAGTAGAAATTGCCGGCTTGACACCTCTCCGGCAAGACCGTCTTGCCGTCTCAATCAATGCACAGGCGCGCACCATCGCCTGTCCATCGATCTCAATGTAGGAGAAGGTCACCGCTGTGACATCCTCAACCACCATGGCCCGACGAGTCCTCTCGCAAGCTCCGGCGCCTCCGTTTGAGCCGAAGTCTCTCTGCACAACGGCCACGACGACCGAGGCCCTTCAGCAAAGAGCCGATGAGCCCAACGCGGTCCGCGCCGCCTTCACCGACGAACCCCTCACAGGAGCCCGGTGATGGATCACGAGATGCCGCAGGTCCGCCCTCTTGCCCTCGTCGTGGACGACAGCCACCTCGAACGCATGGTGGCCCGCGAAGTCCTCGAAGAGGCGGGACTCCGCGTCGAGGAAGCCGCGACCGGCGTCGCGGCGCTCGAAGCCTTCGAACAGTTTCACCCGGACATCATCTTGCTGGACGTGGTGATGCCGGAAATGGACGGCTTCAGCGCCTGTGCCGCCTTGCGCAAACTGCCCCACGGCAATCACACCCCGGTGCTGATGTTGACCGGCCTGGACGATCTGGCTTCCATCACCCGCGCCTACGATGCTGGCGCAACCGACTTCATCGTCAAGCCCTTTAATGGACTGGTCCTGACCCACCGGGTCCGGCACATGCTGCGGGCCAGCAAGACCCTGGCCGCGCTACGCGACAACGAGGCCAGCCTGGCCCACGCGCAACGCATCGCGCGCCTGGGCAATTGGCAATGGGACATTACCGGCAACACCTTGCAGGTGTCCGAAGAAGTCCACCGCGTCCTGGATATGCCGGCAAAAAACTTCGGCGGGACCTATGATGAATTCCGCAACATGGTCCATCCGGAAGACAAGGACCGGCTGAAACAAGCGGTCCGGGGAGCCTTGAACGAGCACCAGCCCTACGCCCTGGATTACCGGATCGTGCTGCCTGACGGATCGCAACGCATCCTT
>VGXD01000277.1 GCA_016873525.1 Nitrospira sp.
CCTCGGCCTCCCCAGCGAGGGCCGGCTCATGGGACACGGCGTCTCCACCTGCGCCACCTGCGACGGCTATTTTTTTCGCGGCAAGGACCTGGTGGTGGTCGGCGGCGGCGACAGCGCCTTGGAAGAAGCGCTGTTCCTCACCAAATTTGCCGCCAAGGTCTCGCTTGTCCATCGGCGGGACAAATTGCGGGCCTCCAAGATCATGCAAGATCGGGCCTTCAAGAACGAAAAGATCGCCTTCGTCTGGAACTCCGTCGTGGAAGACATCCTGGGCGATCCGATCGTGACCGGCGTCCGCCTGCGCAACGTCGTCACCGGCACGACAACCGACTGGCCCGCTGCGGGGGTCTTCGTCGCCATCGGCCATAGCCCCAACACGGCCCTGTGCAAGGGACAGATTGAGATGGATGTCAAGGGTTACATCCTGACCAGAAACGGCACGGCCACCTCGGTGCCCGGCGTGTTTGCGGCAGGGGACGTCCAGGACTCCCGCTACCGCCAGGCCGTCACCGCGGCCGGATCGGGCTGCATGGCCGCCATCGACGCCGAGCGATTCCTGGAATCGCTCGGCGCGTGAAACGCACCTCGTGAAGCGTCATTCGTAATCTCTGAATCGGACGAGATACGCTTCACGCGCTACGAGCAACAACAAAAATGCGCTGCGCCATCGTCCATTACCACGAACTCGCCCTCAAGGGCCGGAACAGGCCCTACTTCGAGCAACGCCTCGTCCGACACCTTCGCCAGGCCCTGCGCGGCCTCGGCGTCAAGCAGGTCGATGCGCTGACCGGCCGTATCCGCGTGCTCCTGGGGGACGAGACGCCCTGGGAGCCCGTAAAAGCCCGGCTCGCGCGCACCTTCGGGATCGCCCATTTTTCGCTGGCCCACTCCGTGCCGCTCGGCCTCACCGAGAGTCTGGATCCGCTGAAGGCGGCCATCGGCCACGAGCTTCGCGACCTGCCCTTCGCCACCTTCCGCGTCTCGGCCAAGCGCGCAGACAAACGGTTCGCCCTGACCTCCATGGAGGTGGACAAGGACATCGGCGCCTACATCTGCAAGCTGACCGGCAAGCGGGTCAGCCTCCGCAACCCCGAACTCACCGTCTCCATCGAAATGCTGACGAAAGAAACCTACTTCTCCGTTCAGCGCGAAGCCGGCCCGGGCGGATTGCCGGTGGGCATCAGCGGCAAAGTGGCCTGCCTCATCTCCGGCGGCATCGACTCCCCCGTGGCCGCCTATCGCATGATGAAGCGCGGCTGCCGGGCGATCTTCGTGCATTTTCACGGCAGGCCCTACGTCAGCCGAGCCTCGGAAGAGAAAGTCCGTGAGATCGTGGAGTTGTTGACCCGGCACCAGCTCTACTCGCGGCTGCACCTGGTCCCCTTCGGCGAGATCCAGCGGCAGATCGTCCTCGGCGCGCCGGCGCCGTTCCGGATCGTCCTCTACCGCCGGATGATGGTGCGGATCGCGGAGGAAGTGGCCAGGCGGGAACGCTGCTGGGCCCTGGTCACCGGCGACAGCCTGGGGCAGGTCGCCTCGCAAACGCCGGAGAACCTCGGCGTGGTCGAGGACGCGGCCCAACTGCCTCTCCTGCGGCCCCTGATCGGGATGGACAAAATCGAGATCACCGGCGAAGCGGAAAAAATCGGGACCTTCGAGACCTCCATCGAGCCGGACCAGGATTGCTGCAAGCTGTTCGTGCCGCCGCATCCCAGCACCAAGACCCATCTGGATTACATCAAAAAGATCGAGCGGGGCTTGGACATCGACGGGCTGGTCAAGCAGGGATTGGAGCAGATGGAACTGGCCGAGTTTACCTTCCCGCTTCCGTAACCGAACCGCTGGCTCCCGGCCCTCGCCATCAGCGTCTCCCGCAACAGACGGAAGTGCCGTTCCAGTTGGCGCCGGAGTTCAAAGGCCACGAGCCAGTCCGGGGCCCAGGTGTCCACTTCCACCAGGAGTTCGAAGGAGGCGCGGGTGCCCCCGTGGCTCCCGTCCTGGGCCACCTTCCAGGTCCGGACGTACTGTTTGAAGTCCCCCCCTCGCAGGGTGCTGACCAGCCCGTCGGGCAATTCCTGATTGTCGCAGAGAAGGCGGCGTCCGCCCGGCAGAAAGGAATGCTTGATGAAGAGGTCCGTGACGGAGCCGCCGACGCGCCGGTCCAGGTGCGTGACCGTCATGGGCGTATCGAACAACTCCGGCCACCGCTCGTAATCGGTCAGCACTGCCTGCATGAGCTGGGGCGCAACTGGAATCAGGAGCGTCGCCGTGGCCCGCACGCCGCCGGAAGGCTCCGTCCTCACGTCAAGGGTCGTCGCCGGTTCGGTCAGGCCCCAAGCGGCAGCCCCGGACCCCAACACGACGAGCAAGCTCCACCACAGATAGAACCGCATCACCCGCCTCATCGAGAAGCCCCTTATCGCGCCGGACACCCGGCAGCCCACGCGCTATGGTACTCGTCGGCGCGGCCGGAGAAAAGAACAATAAAAAACGTCCTTCGCCCCGGTAGGGACGAAGGACGTCCTCGTTCCGCTTCACGCCGGCCTCGCGTTACTGCATCGCGAAGTGCGCGCGCCGGTTCTGCTTCCAGCACTCAGGGTTGTGCTCGCCGCAGAACGGCTTTTCCTTGCCGTAACTGACGATCTGCATCTGGGACGACGGGAGGCCAAGGTCCGAGAGGTAGCGCTGAACCGACCGCGCGCGCCGCTCGCCCAAGACCAGGTTGTAAGACTCGCTTCCCCGCTCATCGCAGTGCCCTGAAATCAACAGATGCCAGTCCTGCTCCGATTTGAGGAACCGGGCGTTCGTCTCCAGCATCGGCCGGTCGCTCTTGTTCACCGAACTCCGGTCATAGTCGAAGTAGACGT
>VGXD01000278.1 GCA_016873525.1 Nitrospira sp.
TGCACGATCTCTATGCGCTCATCACGGAGCAGCGCGCGCAGCGTGCTCAGGGCGCGCAGGAGCGTAAGCGGGCGGCGCTCCTGGTCGATCCGCACGTGCCGTACCCCGTGCGCGGCGAGCAGCGTCTCGTACGAGCCGCCGCGCGACGCCACCCAGACCTGATGCCCCTCCCGCGCCTGCACGCACGCCAGGTCGACGGCGACGTTGACGATGCCGTTGCCTATCTGGTCGACGTGGTTGAGGAGGTGAAGGAGACGCATACAGGCAGAGAAACAACAGAAAGACAACAGAGAGACAACAGAATAGTACTAAGACAGTGGGGGGCGTGCCTCTCGGCCCGCCCCCTGTTGTTTCTCTGTTGTCTCTCTGTTGTCTCTCTGTTGTTTCTCTTACGGAAGTATCACTCCATCCACCACGTGCACCATGCCGTTCGACGCGCGGACGGAGGCGATGACCTTGGCGTCGTTGATAAACGTGTCGGCGCCCTTCTTGGTAATGGTAGCGCTGGCGCCGTCGGCCATCGAGACGACCTGTCCGTCGACGAACTGATCGAGGTCAAGCGCCGACGTGGTGACATGATGCTGGAGGATCAGGCGCAGCTTCTCCTTGTTCGCGGGCTTCAGCAGGTCTTCCACGGTCCCCTTGGGGAGCTTGTCAAACGCGGCGTTCGTGGGCGCGAAGACGGTGAACGGGCCGGCGTTGGCGAGCGAATTGACCAGGTCGGCCGCCTGCAGAGCGGCGACGAGCGTCGTGTGGTCTTTGGATCCCACGGCGACCTTCACGACATCCTTCGCGGACTCGTCATCCTGGACGCTGGCCTGGCCGCCGGCCGACGCGGCGTCGGAGGTCGCCGCCTGATCAGCGCCACCGGCGCAGGCACTAAGGACCAGGAGGGCGGAGAAGGCGGCAACAAACGTGCGGGCGGAACGCATGGCGATCACCTCGTGCGTGGGGTGGCGATAAGAAACGCATGGTGGTCGCCTCGGCCGCGATCCGCGTCGCGAGGTGGGGAACGCGGCATCCGCCGATGGGCAAGTTGCCGGGACCGGGCTGAGAATACGGAAGTCGGCGACGCCGCGCAGTCAGGGGGAAGGGGACAGGGCGTCAGTCAAAAGAGGACTCTAGAATACCTTATTTGGTACCGAGCGCTCTCGCGGAGCGCCGCGGGAAGTCCTCGCCTCACCCCGAGCGAGTCCGGGCGACGGGAGCGGCGATGCCACCCGTCGCCCGACGGCCATCACGGAAGCTGCAGCAGCTTGAACGCGTGCATCCAGCGGTTCTGCCTGAAGCCCGGAATGCACCACAGCATGCACAGCGGCTCAATCGCGCGCGCGGCTTCGACCGCTCCCATGTCGATTGTTTCCCACCCCAGCGCCGTCAGCAGGTTCCGCACGCTGTTCTTGGCCGCGTCGTCATTCCCGCAGATGAACATCGACGGCGGCCCGCCGGGGAGCTTCGGCTGCACCATGAAGGCGTTGCCTACGCAGGAGAACGCCTTGACGAACTTGGCCGCGGGGGCCTGCCGCTGGAGGCGCTCCATCAGCGAGTCGTCGAGGCTGGTGAAGAAGCGCAGGACGCCGTTCTCCGGTGGCAGGTCCGCGATCGGGTTGGTGGCGTCCATGACCACCTTGCCCGCGAGGTGGTCCGGTCCAGCGAGTTCGATGACCTTCTGCGCAGCGGAGCCCTTCACGGCCAGCACAACCTCATCGCCCCACTGCGCCGCTTCGGCGAAGGTGCCGGTGCGCGCCTTCGGTCCGGCCTGCCGCTGCCACTCCGCGAGCTTCGAGGGTTCCCGGCTTGCCCGCATTACGTCGTGTCCCAGCGCGAGCAGACCGTCGGCCAAGACCTGCCCCACCTGTCCCGAACCCATCACAGCGTACCTGCTCATAGATCGCTCCCTCTCTCCTCGTTGTGGTTGGATCAGTCGATCATCGTCATGCCGGCATCCAGCGCGCGACGGATGGTGCCGATCGCGGCCTCGTCATCGCTGGCCCCGTAATACCCTTCGAGCCCCATCGCCGCGTAGCCAAGCGCGCCGGCGAGCGGTCCACCAATTTCCCAACGGGCGTTTCTCAATCATCGCATTGCTCCGTTGATGACCTTCAGGATCTGGCGGTTGACGGCCTCGGTCTCGGACTGACCGAGTTCGCTGACGTATCGCCGGTACAGGTCCTTCCAGGCGTCGTGAATGGCGGGGATGAGCCGCAGGCCGGCCGGCTGAAGGCTCATCCAGGTGTTTCGTCCGTCCCGCGTTCGTCTGACGAGATGCTGGACTTCGAGGCGCTGGATCAGGCGTGTCACGGTGGACCGGTCGAGCGTCATCGCCTCGGCGAGC
The DNA here is from genome assembly GCA_016873525.1 of Nitrospira sp. Classification (GTDB taxonomy): domain Bacteria; phylum Nitrospirota; class Nitrospiria; order Nitrospirales; family Nitrospiraceae; genus SCVQ01. The sequence continues at coordinate 2,336 of VGXD01000278.1, forward strand.
TGCGAAGCCGTCGCGCGGCGCCGCGGGGCCTCGGCGAGCGCCATCAGGACGAACGCCTGACTCGGCGCGATCCCACGGGGCCGGAAGGCCTCGACAGCCAGGCGGTCAATGCGGCGGAACAGGGCGCCCGTTGTGAAATACAGGCATCCCACGAAATAGTCGCGGAGCTTCGGATCGCCGGTGCAGTGCTTGCCCATGCAATAACTGTATAAGCAATTGTATATGCAGTCAAGTGCGGTCGAAGTGACCCATGTGGACGGGTTCGATCGCGTCGTCGGGCGCAAGAACACGAAGGCCCCGCCGACTGTGTCGGCGGGGCCTTCTGTAAACCTGACCGGCCACGGAGTGGTCGCGTCTTGGTGGAGCTCCCGAGGAGGGATTTGAACCCCCGACCCGGCGATTAACAGTCGCCTGCTCTACCCCTGAGCTACTCGGGAAGAATCTAAAAATTACACTAGCCCGCGGGGGCAATTCAAGTCTTCAACACGGTGCGCAACCAGCGTCCCGTGTGCGAGGCTTCCA
>VGXD01000279.1 GCA_016873525.1 Nitrospira sp.
CAGCCGACGCTGATCAAGGAGATTCCCCGCAATCGCGTGGAAAAGGCGGTGCAGGAGCCCAATCCCCATTACGATCCGGCCTATCAGAAAGAAGCGATCACCTGTGCCGCCTGTCATGTCAGGGACGGCGTGGTCTTGGGGCCCTTCGACGACTCGGTGGCCCCGCATCCGACCAAGTTCGATCCCGGTTTTCGCACGGCCCAGATCTGCTATCGGTGCCACAACGTTGTGTCGGGACCGGCCCAGTTCTACAATGTGGGGCCTTGCGGGACCTATGCCGAATACGAGGGCAAGTTCTTCATGAAGGAGAAGGGTTTCATCTGCCAGAGTTGCCACATGCCTGAAATTGAGCGGCCGGTGGCAGAGGGCGGGCCGATCCGCCAAGGGCGGCAGCACCTCTGGCGCGGCGGCCACGATCCGGAGATGATCAAGCGGGCCGTGGCGGTGCAGGTCCGAGCCGATCCGGCCCTGCCCAAGCCCGGCGAGCCGGTCCGGTTTACCCTGACGCTGATCAATGCCGGGGCCGGGCACAAAGTTCCGACCGGAGACCCGGACCGGCACTTCACCGTGGAGTTTTCCGTCCAGGATGGACAGGGGAAAATCCTGGACCGGCAAACAGGGACCATGGGCCGCTGGATTCTGTGGCAGCCGGTCATTCTGGAAGTCTACGACAATCGCTTGCTGCCCCTGGCCAGCCGGGAGTATACGTTTGTGGCCCGTATGCCGGCCGAACCGTCGCAAGCCGCAGGGCTGAGGTTGAAAGCCACGGTGCGGTATCATATCCTGACCGACGGCCAACACGAGATGTTGGAGAAGCGCTACGGGCTGACGGCGAAAGACCCGTACGTCTTTACGATTTACGAGCGAGACATTCCGCTGTCCGGCGATCTGACCGTTGCGCTCAGTCAGGAACCGCAGGAGTCGCAAGCGGCCTGCGCGGCGGAACGCAAGGGCTGAGGGAGAGCGAGCAGAGAAAAGGGGAGCACCATGATCCATCCGTTTCTTATCGATACCAAGACGCTGGAGCAGAACCTGGGACGGGCCGCTCTCGTGGTGATCGATGTCCGAGGCAAGGCGGCCTATGCCTTCGGCGGCCATATCCCCGGCGCGGTCCATGCCACGTGGCACGAGTTCAGCGACCCGGACGCCACGGCCAAGGGACTGCTGGACCCAAACGTGGCTCGGCTGGAGCAGAAGCTGCGCGCCTTGGGGATCAGCAACGACAGCGATGTCGTGATCTACTCGAACCCTTTTGACAACTGGGGCGATGAAGGGCGGATGTTTTGGATGCTCCAGTACCTCGGCCACAAGAGGCTCAAGATTCTGGACGGGGGCTGGGTTAAGTGGGTGGCCGAAAGACGTCGCTACGAGCATGGGGACGCAAGTCCGAAGCCGGGGAATTTCCGCGCGGCGCCGGTGGCCGATCTCATCGTGATGAAGGAGGAACTCAAGAAGCTGGTCAAGCGGCCTCATCCCGAAACGAGCCTTGTCGATGCGCGCAGCCTTGAGGAATATGCGGGCAAGGAGATGCAAGGTATTCCCAGGCCGGGGCATATTCCCTCCGCAATCTCCGTCCCCTGGACCGGCTTTCTGAATCCGGACGCCACGCTCAAGGACCTCGACGCGATCAAGGCCAGCTTGGAAGAAAAGGGGCTGCACGAAAGCCAGGCCGTGATCTGTTATTGCACCGGCGGGGTCCGCTCCGCCTGGCTCTACTTCGTGCTGTGCCTGGCGGGCTATCAGAAGGTCAGGAATTATCCCGGGTCGTGGTGGGAGTGGAGCCGTGACTTTGCCGCGCCGGTCGAGACGGATGTGAAACTGTTGCACAAGATCATCAATCAAGAGGAAGCCAGGCCTTCTTGACGCAGTGAAACCCTCGTGCTATAGTCGCTCCGATGATCGATCGTTGCTGTTCCATCGGAGCGGCGACGCCAACAACATGGACTCAGGAGAAGGAGGAATAAGGATGAAGAAAACAGGGCATTGGGGAATAGCGGTACTTGGTCTCATGACGGCGCTCGTGGGCGTTCCGTTCCTTTCCTCCCTGGCGCTGGCCGACAAAGGCCATGCGGCCGAAGCGGTCGAGCATGCCAAGGAAGCCGTGTCGCACGGCAAGCAAGGTCATGCCGATGCTTTGGTCAAGCATGCGGAAGGGGCGCTGAAGCATGCCGAGGCGGCGCAGAAGGAAAAGGCGAACCCGCACATGGCCGAAGGGATCAAGCAGTTGAAGGAAGCGGTCGAGCACGGCAAGGCCGGCCATGCGGATGTGGCGACCAAGGCGGCCGAGGCTGCGGTCACGCACATGTCCGAAGTGAAGTAACGTTTCCCGGCAAGAGGCGAGGGGCTGATGGGCGCATGCCTGTGAGCCCCTCGCTTTTTGCCTTTTTCTTTTGCCTCTAGTCCCTCACCGCTCACCCCTCGCCAGGCTGGTCTATGCGTGTCGGATATTTTCAATTCGCGCCCGTCTTCGGCGAGGTCGCGCACAATCTGGACCTGGTTGCCGCCAGGCTCGCGACGGTGCGATGCGACCTGATGGTGCTGCCGGAGCTGTTTGCGTCCGGCTATCAGTTCGTTTCCAAAGAGGAAGTGAAATCGCTGGCCGAGCCTGTGCCTGACGGGGCCACGACCAAACGGCTGATCGAGCTGGCGCGCGATCGGGACATGCACGTGGTGGCCGGTCTGCCGGAGCGGCAGGGGACAGCCTGTTATAACTCGGCCGTCCTGGTCGGACCGTCCGGCTTGATCGGGGTCTACCGAAAGGCCCATCTCTTTTTTGAAGAGACGCTCTATTTCACGCCGGGAGACACGGGGTTCAAGGTTTGGAATATCGGGCCTGCCACAGTCGGGGT
>VGXD01000280.1 GCA_016873525.1 Nitrospira sp.
TCGGCCCCGTTGACCTCACGCGCCTGATCCATTACACCCTGATCACGCCCAAGGGGCTGACGATCCACCGAACCGGTCTGCCCGCCCTGCAAATGTTCCTGACCACCCGCCTTTATCTCTATTCCAACGTCTATTACCACCGGACGACGAGGGCCATCGACATCCATCTGCGGGAGATTTTCCACGACACCATGGCCTATCTCTTCCCGCACAATCCGCTGGACCGGATGGACGCCTACCTGCACCTCACCGACTGGTCGCTCATGGAAACGGTCCGGCATTGGACAACGGACAAAAGCAAAAAGAAGCGGGCGCTCGGAGCGGAGTGGGGGAGGATCCTCGGACGGGATGTCAAATGGAAGATGGCCTACAACGCGGTCTTACCGACGCGAGGGGACGAGCGAGGGCGCACCTTCATGGACCGGCAGACGCTTGAAGACCGCATCAGACAGGCTCTGCCCGCGCAGTTCAAACCACTGGATTTCCGGGTCGACATGGCCAATCAGGATCCCCGCCCCATCAACCTGCTCAACATGGGAGAGTTCCAGATCTACGTTTACGATCCCGCCACGCAGACGGTCTCGAAAGAAGCCTTGAAGGAGTTTTTCGATTACCTGCCGGCCAGAATCGTCCAGTTCCGAATCTTCGCCAAGGACCATGCCGCCGACGCCCACCTGGCCCGTGCGGCAGAGAAGGTCCTCGGCTCGGACGGCCACAGCATCAAGACCAACGTCTGATCGTGCCCCAGCCCCGTCGGCCCGATCCCGACACGAAGGGACCGCTAGTTCTCACCCAGACCCTGCGCCCCCTGCCTGAGTTCCGTGACGGGATTCGACAGAATATAATTGGCGTCCTGGCGGGCTTCCCAGACGTCATCCAGCCGGCCGCCGTAACTCCAGCCCCGCAAGTACAGAGCGCCCAGGACCGGCTCCGTCCCTTTCCAGTTATCCGGTTGCACCTCAAACCGAGGAACCGGAATGTTCGAGACCCGTCCCACCACGGTGAGCCTGGCCCAGTTTCTATAGCCCCTCGGCAAACCGCCGGGATCCGCCACGATCCAGTAATAGCCGGATTCCGATTCGGTTCTGGATGCATCGCGATGGGGCTCGTAGTCCTCATCCAACGGACGGTTCTTCACCCACAACCAGACACGCCCATCGACTTGTTTCTCCTCGGCGATCGCCCCTCCCAAAACCACCGTCTTGCCCTTGTAGGCAGCAAGACGACCGGAGAGGGACGTCAAGGTGACGCCGGACTCAGCCTGCTGAAGGAACTTACCGGGAACCGTGTCCGTCCACGCGCAGCCTCCCCCTCCGAGAAGCAATCCAACCAGCAGGGAACGCCACCCACGGCTCAGGCACGACCGCATCACGCTATACACAGGGTTCATATCGCTCGACTCCATCCTGGTCTCACCTGGTCTCCTACATCCGGTCTCGCGCGAAAGGCACGAACCCGTTCAGGTCAATATTGTTTGGGTGTCTTCGGATTGGCAAGCAGGTGTCTGGCGGTCTGGGTGTCTTCCCAGACATCCTCGCGCTGGCCGTAGCCGCCCCAGCTACTGCCCCAGCCATGCAGGTAGAGCGCATTCAGCACCGGCTCGCCGCTTGCGGCTTGACCGGACTTTTCATTGGACACCTTGCCGACCACCGTCAGCCTGGCCCAATCCCGATACGTGGGGGGCAAGCCTTGCGGGTTGACCGTCACCCAATAGTATCCGGCCTCGGCATCATCGAGGGACGTGGGGATGTGCGGCACATGGTCGCGGTCCAACGGCCGGTTTTTCACCTTGAGCACGATGCGCCCCCCCTCCTCTTTCTTGTCCACGATCACGCCGCCGAGAATCACCACCTTGCCCGTATAGGCCTCAGGGCTGGCCTTCATCTTCGTCAGGGTCGCGCCGGGCACCGCCTGTTGGGAAAACTTGTTCGGGATCGTCGCCGCACAAGCGGCAAGCCAGCCCAAGGCCAACGCCCCCGCCAAGCCGGCCGCTCCCGGCCCCATCGATCTCCGCACCAGCCGCCGCAAGAACACGCTGTCTGTCGCAATCATTGCATCTGACTCCTTTGACAACAACTCTCCGTACAAGCCCCGCCGACCGAAAAAAACTAACGAGACGCCGCAAGCCCGTCGAGGGGGAGACGAACCAGCGCATAGGGATTCACCCTGGCGCCGTTGAGACGGACCCCCCAATGCAGATGCGGCCCCGTGGCGCGGCCGGAGGCCCCCACCTTGCCGATCACCTGCCCGCGCTTGACCGCCGCCCCGTCCTCCACCACGACCTCGGACAAATGGAAATACATGGAGTAGAGCCCCATCCCGTGGTCCAGAAAGACCCCCTTGCCGGAAAAAAAGTGGTCCACGGTCAAGCGGGCGACGCCGTCGTTCATCGCCACCACGTCGGTCCCCAGCGGAGCGGCAATGTCCTCTCCGTTGTGTGGATTTCTGGACTGGCCGTTGATGACCCGGACGCGGCCGAACGCGCCGCTGACGGCGCCGTTCACCGGCTCGATGAAGGAGCCTCCCCACAACCGATCCTTGGATTCCTTCTCCAAAATGGACCGCACCTGCTCCTGTTCTGTTTTCACACGGATCAAGCTCTCTTCGTCCAGATCGACTTTATCCTTGGGAAGCGTGAGGTGCTGAACGGGATACTTCTCCTTGATGACCAGCACGTTGTAGCTCAGCTGTCGGTTCCCCGACGGACCCGGCACCTCCACCGCCAGCTCATGCGTGCCTGGGGCATCCTGCATATCGATGCCCACCAGCCCCACATACTCCGACCGGTCCAGGAAAAACGGAATGCGGCGGCCCAGAAAGCGTCCGCTGGTCTCGGCCGCCGCCCCCTG
>VGXD01000281.1 GCA_016873525.1 Nitrospira sp.
AACCCGAACGTATAGGCTCGGACTTCGCCATCGATTCGGACCACGCGCCCCGTGAGACCCAGGGCCTCGGCCTGGGTCAAGGCTTCGCGATGGGCCGACGCTGAATCCGCCAGCATGTGCCGCGCCACGGCATCGACCGCCGACAGATCGCGGGCTTCCTGTTGCGCCGCCCAGAGGCGGTACAGCGCCAGACAAGCCTCCCGGTCCGTTGGCCGGTACGGCCCGTATCGATACTGATGATCCCGCGCGAAGCGATTGCAAGCCGCGCGTGGCGACTTGTACCGGTCGCCGACGAGATTCGCCAGGTCGGCCGCCCGGTAGAGATACTCGACCCCCTTGGGAGCCAGGCGATAGCCTTGAGCCTCGAACTGGGGCTTCAATTCCTCCGGCACGTTCTCCACGCGAGTCACGGCCGACCCACGGTTCCGCTCCCGCATCAAGGCACAAGCCCGGGCCAAGGCCCCGGCAATCGGCCCTGGGCCAAGCGGAGGCAGCGCCAGAAACAGACCGTCTTCGTATTCGGCAAAGAGACACAGGTGCCCGTCGATTTCGGCCCGCCAATAGGTGAACAGGTTGCGCCAGATGGCGTGCGGCGCAAAGGCGTAGACAGCCAAGGGAGTTCGGCAGACCTCTCGCGTTGAGGCCAGGGCCCGCTCGATCAGCGGGCGGTCCTGGTTTGTCAGCGGCTGCAACGCCAGGGGTTGAGACGCGCGCAGCTTGGCCGTCAGGCGCGGCAGCGCGCGCAACACCACCACGTCCTCCTGAAACGGACCGATGAACCGGGAATGGGCCGCGAGCAGGGCCAGCATCTCCTCCGATTCGAGGCGGTGGGCAACCTGTTCGGCATAGACCCGGATATCCCCCGATTCCCTCGCTTCTGGCCCGCCCTCCAGAGGCTCCCGGCTGACGGGCCCCTCGCCACGCAAGAACGGGCACTTGCTATCCCACCCCAGCAACACCTCACGGCGGTCGTCGCTCCACATCAAGGCCAGGGGATAGATCTGACAGTCGAGCGGCCGTCCTTCGTAGATCCGGCAATGGGCGGTGGCCGGATCGAAGGCCGGGCAGAGATAGCCCTCCCCCGCTGGATTGGGGACGACGCGGACCTGGCAGCCGCTGTGGTCGGGGAACTGCGACGGGTCCAGCCCAGCGGCCATCGCGCGGCCTATTTCCTCCGCGGTGAAATAGGGCCGGAGAAAACTGTCCTCTTCGGGGAATCGGCAGCAGACGTCGCAGGTAAGGCACACCCGGCTGGGAACAAACTGGTTGAGCGAAACGATCCGAAGCGGCGCAGGAGGCAACTGGGCTGGCTGACGTTCGGCCCCCGTCATGCCGTCATCATACGCCCTGTGCCCCGCACAGGCAATGATGGACGCTCGGAATTACTCGTGCCGATGAATCAACCACTTGCATGCACATATAAGGCCTGGCATCTCTTTTCACATTCTCATTTTACAATGAATCAAAAACCCTAAAACGCTTGACGGTCATCCCTTCGTAAGGGATACTTTCAACACTCCCTTGGAAAAGAAGGAGGCCCCTCCCGTGGCACACCAGCCTGCCCCCAACCATCCCCAGTACGACCCGCAAGTATTGCTGAACGCCCAGCCGGTGATCATCGCGGTGATCGACCCGGCCTCCTACAAGGTCCAATTTCAGAACCGGACGTCCTTGGAGAAATTCGGGGACATCTCGACTCAGACCTGCCATGAAAAAATTGCCGGCTGTGCCGCCCCCTGCGGCTTTTGCAAAATGAGCGAGGCGATGGAGTCCGGCAAAATCACCTCCAGCGAAGTCCCCCTCCCCAACGACGAGTACCTCCTTGTCCAGTGGTCGAAAGCGAACACTTTCGACGGGAAGGCCCACGTCGTCGAAACCATCACGAACATCACGGAATCCAAGCGGCAGCAAAAGTACGCCGAGGCCCTCAACCAAAGGCTCGAAGAGATCAACGAGCAACTCCGGGATCAAGCCATCCGGGACGGGCTGACAGGATTGTACAATCATTCCTACTTCCGCGACTCCCTCACGCGCATCTTTGCCCAGGCCAAACGAGCCGGACAGCCCTTGTCGCTGTTGTTTGTGGACCTGGATAACTTCAAAAAGATCAACGACTCGCACGGACATCGAACCGGCGATCGGGTCTTGCAAGCGATCGGGCGGCTCCTCTCCAACAGGCCCGGCTCGGACCGCGAGCATCTCATCGAACGCACCAGCGATCTTCCGGCCCGATACGGCGGAGAGGAATTTGTCATCCTCCTGCCGGACACCCCGCCGGATGGCGCCATGGGCATTGCCGAAAACTTGCGTCATCGCCTCCAAACCCTCCTCAGCGAGCCTGACTTGGCAGACTTGTCCTCCCTCAACCTGTCGTTGTCCGGCAGCGTCGGCGTCGCCAGCTTTCCGGACCATGCCGGCACCCCAGCCGAACTCGTCGAGGCCGCAGATCGGGCGGCCTATGCGGCCAAGTCAGCCGGGAAAAATTGCGTGAAGCTGTGCGAGCCGGGGACACACTCCTCAGGCGCCTTTCCCCTTTGCGAACCAGTCTGACCCGCGCGCGCAGTTTGGAGTCCTCAATGCTCTGCATCATGCAAAACGGGTGCTTCCCACGCCCATTGCCGACTCTCTCTCGCCGTCCTCGGCACTTGTACGAGCGCGAGGGCCCATGTTACGATCACCCCCGCCTGTTCTAGCGCATGCATCCGACCTGAAGGGAAGACCGTTGGCACTCGCTCGCGATCGATCAATCCAAACCGGGCCGGAGTTGGATCGATGCTCCCACGTTCTCGAGGCATTGGTCCGGGATGGGCTGTACGACCATCCCCTCGC
>VGXD01000282.1 GCA_016873525.1 Nitrospira sp.
TTTTGCGCAGCAGCGCGGTCAGCATCCGGTATCCACTGGCTCGCAACCGCCTCGGATTGAAGGGCGGCAGGCCCCAGTTCTGTCCTTCCGGAGCGAAGGCGTCAGGGGGACAGCCGCTGTCGGCCCCCAAGGCCAGGACATCCTGAAACATCCAGGCATCGCTGCCGGACCGGTCGCTGCCGAGCGCAAGGTCATGGTACAAGCCGATCGGCATGCCGAGGGCGCGGGTCTGCGCCGCCACCCCTCCTAATTGCTCGTCGGCCAGCCATTGGAGATACTGATGAAAGCGGATCTGCGTCACGTGGGCGGCCCGAAACGACTCGACGGCGGCAGAAGTCGGATCGCGGTAGGGTTCCGGCCAATCCTGCCATCCGCTCGCCCCAAGGGATGCGGTACGCAACTCTTCCGACAAGGCCTGGAAGAGAGCGAAGTCGTCCAGCAGCGCGCCTTCCTTCCGAACGTAGCGTTCGAACGCCCGCCCCCGGTCCGTCTTGGGCCGCAGGGCTCCGTCGAAATCCTCCAGGTGCCGCTCCTGAAACGTCGCAAACAGCAGCGCAAGGACTTCCCGTTTTGCGGCATAGATTCGATCGTACTCCACCAGGTCCGTTTGCCTGAGCGCGTCGATCGTGGCGCGAAAGCCGCTGTCTTCGAGACGACGTTGCGCCGGCGCCGACTCGTTCAACTCGGGGATGTCCTCCACCGCCAGGTAGAGCACGTTCAGGAAAAGCCGGCTATCCGGCGAATAGGGGCTGATGTGATAGGGCCGTTCGTTCTTCAACGCATGCAGCGGGTTCAGCCCGATCACGCCGACGCCCATATCCCCGGCCGCCCAGTCCACAAACCCGGCCAGATCGCGAAAATCCCCGACGCCCCAGTTATGGCGGGATCGCAGCGCATACAACTGGAGCGCCAGCCCCCAGGCGCGGCCGCCCGCCTGCAAGTACGGCGGCACATAGCATTGCGAGGGAACGAGGATAAGGCGCAGGGTTCCCTCCGTCGTCCCCGACGACGTCCGGCTGCAAGCCTCAAGGTCGTAATACCCCATCGGCAGCCCCGAGGGGATCGGCAGCTCGAGGCGCACATAGTGGCGCCCCCCCACCCTGCGACCCTCGGCCGGAACAAGACCAGGCCCGTGCTCCCCCTTTTGCTGAAGGCGGCCCGTCTCATCGCGGACCTCCCAGCCAATTCGCAGGTCACGAACCTCCGCCTCGTCGATCGGCAGGCGAAACGACCAGGTGGCCGCTCGTTCATCGACGCGCCGGACCAAGACCGGTTCGCAGGGACAGACCCAGGGTCCCTCTTCGCAGACCAGGAGTTCCCGACGCAGGTCGTCGAGGGTCGTCACTTGCAGGCCCATGGCCGTGAGAATCGCCCGTTTCGTCTGCGCTGAGACCTCGTGACGATGGCCCCAAATATCGTAATAATCGGGAGCGATCCCGCAGCGCTCCGCGAGGTCCTTCAATAATTCCCGCTCATCCTGCTCGCGCATAGTAGATCGAGTCTAGGAACATACCGCCATGAAGTCAAGAAAACCGGCGCCGGCACGCGCAGACGAACAACCGGCCTGGAGGCCCATGATAGGCCTCAGGCAAAGGTGCCGTCGCGAAGAAACGACGCGGAGCTGAGTGCGGGCGGGAGGTGGAAGGAACCGGATGAGCCGCGCCGCCTACATGATGCCGGCTTGGCGCTGCAGCCAACGGACATAGGCAACGATCTGTTCGACATCGTCCAGCGACACGCCCTCGATTTTCGGCATGTCGCCGAACTGCCAATGATGGGCGCGGACGCCGTTCGCCGCCGCGCGCTGGAAGGCCGCATCCCCATGGTGATTCGGCTCATATATCTTGTGGACCAGCGGAGGCCCCTGGGCCGTCCCGACGCCGCGCTCGCCGTGGCAACGGGCACAGTTCGCCTTGAACGTGGCTTCCCCTTTTTGAAACTCGGCCGGCACCGCCCCCTCCTGCTTGGCACAGGCCTCCCAGGACAAGAGTCCCACCAGTGCCAGGCCGGACAGGCCGATGAGCCATCGCATGCGGCTGGGGAGAGAAGGGCTATCCATGCAATCACCTATTTCTGATCGGAATCTTTTCCCGGATGCGGCGCGGGCTTCCCGAACTCGTCGTGCAACATGCGCTTGACCTGGCCCGCCGTGAAATAGCGGTAGAGCCTGGCCGAGATGGGAACCAGGACGATCAGGCCGATCGTCAGATACATGAAAAATTCTTCAGGAGAAACTCTCATAACCTCGATTCACACGTCCGCGTAGGCAATGGGATCGACGACGCCGGCGGCTCGAAATCCTTCCCGCCTGATGCGGCAACTGTCGCACCGGCCGCAGGCGGTTCCATTGACGGCAGGATCGTAGCAACTATGGGTGAACTGCAACGGCGCTCCCAACGACACGCCCAGTTTGATAATGTCCGCTTTCGTCATCATCAGCAGCGGCGCCCTGATCTCGATCCCCTGCCCCTCGACTCCCGTCTTCGTCCCGAGCCGCGCCACCTGCTCGAAGGTCCGCAGATAGTCGGGACGACAGTCGGGATAGCCGGAGTAGTCCAGCACGTTGGCGCCGATATAGATGCACGGAGCCGAGATGGTCTCGGCATAGGCCAGCGCGAGCGAAAGAAAGATGGTATTGCGGGCCGGCACATAGGTGGCAGGGATGCCGTCCCGCCGCTCGGCCTCGGAGCGATCCTTGGGGACCGGTTGGTCCGCCGTCAGCGCCGAGCCCCCGATCGGCCTGAGGTCCACCTCCAACACCAGGTGGCCGGCCACTCCCAAGACCCGCCCGACTTCGCGCGCGCGTTCCACTTCGACTCGGTGGCGCTG
>VGXD01000283.1 GCA_016873525.1 Nitrospira sp.
GTACTATAATGGTCCTTGCGTACACCGACGGACTTTGCTCCAGTCCGTCCCGATGCGGACTCACGGCTTTGCCTACATGGCGGCCATCCTGATCCGCCTGATCCGCTCCGGTTCGAGTTATATTGAAGTGCCTATGCCGTTGCAGGCCCGTCAACATGGCCAGTCAAAGGCGTTCAAGTGTACAAACATCATCAGCGTACTGAACACCCTCGGTGAGCTGTTCTGGGAAGTCAGGATCACAAAGCGTCGCAAATATGCCGGAGCCGTGCGGCGGATCGCGCCGCACGCGTGACGATCGCCAAGATAGAGCGAAGGGGCACTCCATGAAGGTCATGTTTGTCATGGTCAAGGAAGACTATATTGACCCGATGAACATCGAGTTGTTATCGGCCATGGCCAAGCAAGGCGGGCACGAGACTTTTCTCAATGTTCTCGAGCACGACAACCTGATGGAAGAGGTCCGCGCCATCCGTCCGGATGTCGTGGCTTACAGCGCCAAGACCGGTGAAAGCAACGTCATGTACCGGGCCAACCGGGCCATCAAGACGGCGTACCAGGAGAAGATCTTCACCGTGATGGGTGGCCCGCATCCGACCTTCAATGCCATGCGCATGCAGCTCTATGGGGAAGAGTTGAAGCTGCCGCTGACGCTTTCCGGCCCCGCCATGCCGAGGGTTGTGGAGGACACGCAGTTGGATGCGCTGGTGGTCGGGGAGGGAGATGAGTCCTGGCCGGCGATGTTACACGTTTTGTCCACTGGCGGCAGCCTCGATGCCATCTCCAATGTCGTGACCCGCACCAACCGTCGCGCCGACGGCAGCGTGGCGCTGCAGGAGCGGAACATGGCCCTGGACGACCTTCCGTATCTGGACCGCGACGTGGTGTATGCGAAGACACGGTTGAAGGAGTTCGGCATGCGCAGCCTGATAGCGGGCCGCGGCTGTCCCTTCCCCTGCACCTACTGTTTCAACGCCAAGTACAACGCGATGTACAAGGGCAAGGGCAAGATGCTGAACCGCTACAGCGTGGACCGTCTGTTGGCCGAGCTCGAGGATATGGTGCGGCGGCATCCGACCCAGTTCATCAAGTTCTACGACGATGTTTTTGTGTTCCGGACGGATGACTGGCTCATCGAATTTGCGGACAAGTATCCCCATGCCATCGGGCTGCCGTTCCATTGTCTGGTGCGGTCGGATCTGGTTCGTCGTGATCCGGAGATTCTGACCTATTTGAAAAAAGCGGGGATCAAGTCTATCAGTATGTCCATTGAGTCCGGGAATCCCTTTATCCGGGAGCAGATTTTTAAGCGCGGGATGGATGCCGAGGATATCCGTGTGGCCTTCGAACTCTGTCACAAGCACGGGATCAATACCTTTTCAAATACGATCCTCGCGGTCCCAGTGCCGGTGATTCCTGATCTGGACGATCCGCAGTTCGACCAGAAGGCCAAGGAGCTCTGCGCCCATCTGGAGTCCTATCATCGGATGAATCTCGGGACGTTGCGGGCCGATGTGGACTTCGGCGGGGCATTGGACCAGGTCGCCAGGCGAAAGGTGGTGGGCTATTTCGAGTCGGTGGGGCTACGGCATCGTGTCCTCGACTACGATATCGAGTCCATCGACATCAACATCCAGAACGGGGTCGTGTTCGGAGAATTCCCCGAACTCCATCCCTATCCGGGCACGCCGGTCTCCCAGTACACGATTGATGTGAAGGCATTTGACGGGGATTTTGAAAAGCTCCACCAGAACTACCAGACGGAATCACCGTTTACCTGCTTCACCGAGCAGGAAAAATTGGAACAGGTGAACCTCTCCCTGCTTGGGCTCGTGCTGTTGGTGTTTCCGTCCTGGCGGAATCTGGTCGTCAATCACCTAATCAAGCGACGTTGGACGAAATTGTATTTCGTCATGTACTACCTGGCCAAGGCCTATCTGATCGGGTTTAAAATTTATCCTATGACGTATTCGGCGGGCCATATTGTGCGAACGGTCAAGGAAAGTTTCTTTTCGGAGCTGCTCAAGCACTCTCGTGATGAAGGAGAAAAGTTTTACCAAAAGCGCAAAGGGCTCAGTACGCCGCCGAGTGAAGTGTTAGGAGGGCCATGGCAGAGCTAGAGGGCGAGTTTCTTGCTGAAAGTCTCAAGTCACTCCAGTTGTTAGCGCTTCTGTTCGTGTGCGAATGTCGCAGGAAAAAGACGCTCGCAGGTCTGTCATTTGCCGGAGGGGCTAGGCCAGCCGCATGGGACGAGTTTGTCGATCGATTTGCCGCTCGTCTGTCCAGATTGCCGGAAGTGGAACGTGCGTATCTGATCGGTTCGCATCTTCAATCAGCTGAGGAAATCGATTTGTACTGTAATGAGACCCTGCAAGGGCTGTTGTCCGAACATCGTGCGCTCCTGGGAGATATTGTGTGCGCACTCGAGAGTGACCCTCGCCTAGCAAAAGCATGAGAGCCCTTCCCGCTATCGAAGAACTATTGGGTGCAGACTTAGTGCTTAGCTTGCAAGGTAAGCCAAGTCCTCGGAAGGCGATCTGGCTGCTCTGCCATTATCCCGATACGCGCGAGGCTGACGAACGAGTTAAAATGGCTTGTGCGTTGCACCATGCTCTTGGTTTGCCGGTCTGGCTTTTCGGGTCAGCCACGGCTCGGTATCCTGCTTCCGTCGAACTCCTTCTCAAGGAAAAACTTCTCGCAAACGGTGTTCCGCCAGAAGCCGTCATGTGCTCCGCTGATATCGAGGGTGCGCCGAAGTCTCTTGATACGGTGCAAGAAGTGACCAATGCCTATGTAAGGGCCAACCGAATGGGTGTCTCAACCT
>VGXD01000284.1 GCA_016873525.1 Nitrospira sp.
TGCCATGTCGTCTCCAGTCCTACTTGAGGTTAATGGATGCTTCCGTCGTGTCGCTTGGATAGACCTCAACCGTCTCGGTGCCATACCGACCGAGCACACCATGGCTCTTGGCAAACTCCTCTGAAAACCACGTGACCAGAATCCTCGCGTGGATATCAGACGAGAAGTATGGTAGCACTTCCATGAGGACGAGCACCTCATAGCTGCCTGGCTCAAGGCGTAGTTCAACCCGCCCATCGCCTCCCGCCCAGCCGAAGGCCCCACCGATGTCTTCCATGAATTTGCGGAGGCCATCATCATGATAACTCTTGGTCCAGAAGGAACGCCCGGGAATCTTCTTGCCCTGCAAGCCCCGGTCCTTCGGAATGGCGAACACCGCAGCTTCACCCGGAACGTTACCTTTGAAATCGTTGTAGAAGTAAGTGGCCGTCAATCTAAGCTTACCGCGAGCCGTGAGCTTGGCATACTCCTCCTTCGTAACCCACTGGCCTCGGTGCTTCACGTAGCCCTTTGCTTCCATCTCTCTTTCATGCGCGGCTTGCTTTGCTTCCATCTCTCTTTCATGCGCGGCTTGCTGCTCTCTCTGCCTCTGTTCTTCGGCCCTGCGTGCTTCTTCGGCTTCGATGGCGGTAAGTTGGTCCTCAAGCTGGCGTTTCTGCCCTGATATTCTCTGGATGGCTGCCGCAAACTGGGGGTTGCCTATATCCGTTTCCTGGATCAAATCCAAGGCCTGTCGATATGCGTCGATGGCCCTCTTGACTTCGCCACTGGCGGCAAACGCCTTGGCACGATCTTCGAGAGACCGTAATCGAGCGAGGTTCTTGGTCTCGTTCACCTTGCGCCTGGCTGGCTCAGCCTTCTCATGTGCATCCGTAACAGCTTGGCGAAGCAGAGGGTCTTCGAGTTGGCGGTCACCGACCAGAGCAAGCATGGCCTCGTACTTGGCGACACCTTCTTCGTCTTTTCCGGCTCGGATCAACGAGATGGTCTGCTCGCTCATCTGGCGAAGTTCGGGGCCGTGGTCTCGCTCCCAGGTATCACGGAGCGCAAGCCATGCCGTCAAAG
This sequence comes from Nitrospira sp., assembly GCA_016873525.1. Classification (GTDB taxonomy): domain Bacteria; phylum Nitrospirota; class Nitrospiria; order Nitrospirales; family Nitrospiraceae; genus SCVQ01. The sequence goes on from VGXD01000284.1 coordinate 1,066, forward strand.
AGATGACAGCCACCAGTACGACGGCAGCGGTGCCGATGTAGACGGCCTTGGGAATCTTCCGGAAGAAAGCCCCGGCCCCCATCGTGGACGAGAGCGGCACCGGCGTGGCCTTGCCGCACATCGGGCAGGTGTCCTGCTTCCCAGCGAAGCGTCCTTCGGATTCGAGCCCACCGCCGCAGTGGACGCAGCGATACTTGATGATGCCGCGAGAGGGACCGGGCTGCTGGCTGGAAGGGCGAGCTGGTGCAGTGGCGACGGATGTGCCGCTGCGTGCGCCACGGGCCGCTCCGAACTTCAGGCCATCGGCCTGCGACGCGGGCACCCAATTGGGCAGCCCTTCGCGCCAGATCGTGTCCGTGGGCTGGAGTTGCCCCGTCTGGGCGAGTTGCTTCAGGTGGGCCGTGTCCACCGGACCATGCTTCTCGCCATTCTTCATCCAGTACCAGTCAGCCATGTCGCCACCCCTTTCGGAAAATGAGGCGTTTGATGAGTACTCTGCCTTGCCGACCTGGCCCTGTCCACCCGCTGGTGACCCCAAAGAAAGGGGAGCCGCCAGCTACTACCCCGTTGGAGGGCCTAGCACAGCCCGTGGACAAGGATTTGCCGACGGACTCCCTGTCGGGAGTCCGCCAAGTGCGTTGCCTTGTCCGCGTGTGAAAAGTGCTAGTTCTCCAACGGCGCAACCGCTTGGTCAGACCAAGTTCAAACTGTTCATCCAGCCAAGATGCTAAACCTTGCTGGAGCAAGCGTCAATTGGTTTTTTCGGGCCGGATGGGCCTTGCGACCGACAGTCTCGTCGTTCATCGGGTAAGTAACAGAAGGACGACCGCGCAGGGCCCCGCCAGATCGGGCGTGCGCCGGGTAAGTAACGAATGGGCGGCGATGTTTTTTCGGAAAGTCCCGTCACTTGCCGGTTTCACCGGGTAATTGACTAATACCCACCCAGCGCGCGGCAAATCGCCCGGTTCGGCGGATGTAGTGGTCAAACGCACCTGTACCGCATCCAGTTTCTGAGACAAGTTGAAGTCGGTATTCACGCGGCCTCCCCGAGGAGGATGCGTCGGTGCGCTGCGGGCGTTCGGTAGCCGATCCGCCCGATGATCCAGTGGTTGTTGAAACGGCAGGCTCGTAGCGATGCCCCGGCGGTGGGCGAGATAGCCCTCGATCCGCCGGCGACGAAGAACTGGCTTGCACTCCCGCGGCGGTTCTGGTCGCGTTCCATGGTTTGACTCCGAACGACCAGCATGAGCGGCGGCGGACCATGCCGTCCGCCGGATGCGGTGGTCAGGTTCCCTTGGCTCGGAGCGCATCACTGCCATAGGACAGTGAAATGACGATCCCGGCACAAACGGCCGCGACTCCCTCGCAGGCGTACGAGGCGCCATGCGAAACGCTTGGCCCCAGGAGCGCGACCGCAACGTAGCTGAGGAGGGTCGATGCTAGGAACATCGGCGCAGCCCAGCGGCGAAGGCACAACAACCCAACCGATGAGATGATCGAGGCACCAGCCAACGTGGCAAGCGCGACTCCAAGCGACGGAGGAATCGTCTTCGCCTCCCGTTCGGTGGTCCAGGCCTGGAGCGAGGGCGGCGGCCAATCCGACGATGCGGAAGGCGGAACGAACTTCAGCAGTGCGAATAGCCAGAAGAGGCTGATGAACAGACGAAGGGCGGATGTCGCTGTCATGATCTGCTTCACGTCCTTTCGCCCTCGTGGGCTTGGATTCG
>VGXD01000285.1 GCA_016873525.1 Nitrospira sp.
TTTTTCAATGGCATCCTGGATCATCCAGCGGCCCTCCCCGGAGTCCTGCACGTAGCCCTTGAGTGTTTCCAGGTGAGGGTCTTGTTGCAGGGCGGAAGCCCCCAGTTCCAAGAGCCAGGAACGCACCACGCTGCCGTGCATCCAGAGGTCGGCGATCTTGGCCAAATTCAGGTTGTACTCGCTCTTGGCCATCAACTCGAATCCCTCGGCATAGCCTTGCATCATGCTGTACTCGATCCCATTGTGGACCATCTTGACGTAATGTCCGGCGCCGCAACCTCCCATGTGAGCCCAGCCGTTTTCCGGGGCCAGGGTTTTGAAAATCGGCTCGAGCCGTGCGACGGGCGCGGGCTCGCCGCCGACCATCAAGCAGTAGCCGATCTTCAGTCCCCAGATGCCGCCGCTGGTGCCGGCATCGACGTAATGAATCCCTTGGGACTTCAGCGCGGCGGCGCGGCGCACGTCGTCTTGAAAGTGCGTGTTGCCTCCGTCGATGATGGTGTCGCCCGGTTGCAGGAGCGCAGCGACGGCTTGAATCGTCTCTTCCGTCGGCGCGCCGGAGGGGACCATGACCCAGACGGCGCGAGGGGCGGCCAGCTTGGAGACCATGTCGGTCAGCGACGTGGATCGGACGCAGCCCTGTTTCTCGGCCTGCGCGACGATCTCGGCCGCGCGATCGTAGGCCACGACGCGGTGCTTGCCCTGCTGCAGGCGCGTGACCATGTTCATGCCCATCTTGCCCAATCCGACGAATCCCAGTTCCATGACGATCCTTTCTCCGTCTTTGCCTTACCCATCCGAGCTAGGGAGCCGGCGGGGAATGTGGGGCGGCAGCTCTGAACAGGACCTTGCGCTCAAAGGTGCTGCGTGAACACCATGTGCGGTTTTCCGGCGGCAAGGAGCAAAACCACCGTTGATTGCGATTATAGGAGCATTCCCTATAATACGCGAGAAACTTGTGTAAACTGTGCTTGGCGCATCGCGGGGATGCGGCGTCGTGAAATGCGGTTGGGCTTGCGGCGGCCGGCTTAATCCACGCGGGGCGGATTCGGAATGTCATGGAAGGCCAGGTCGGCCAGTTCCCTTCCCAAGACCAGCCGTTTCGGCACGGCCGGTTCGGTCAGGAAACGTTCCAGCAGATTTCCCAGGGCGGCATCGCGGGACGCGACGAACCGCAGCAGGTCGGCCGGAGCGGTGGGCCAGAATCCCCGCAGGCGAAGCACGGCTTCCAGCAGGTCTTCGAGAAACTGCCCCAAGAGATAGGTGGCGACGGCCGGGTAGCGGCTGAGGTCTTCCGCCTTGCCCAACCAATGGAAGCAGTCGGCCTTGAGGCGGATTTTCTCGTTCAGGGTCACCGGGGGCGGGCCTGAACGGAAGCGCTGGTTGGCTTTGTCCAGCAGCTTCGTGCCGATCGCCTCATGCTCGAACAACACGCGGCCTTTGCGGAGCAGCGGCGGCAGGCGCGGCACGTAGGCGAGTTCCTGTTCCACGGTTTTGTATTCGCGGTAGCGGATTTCGACCAGCCGATCGGCCACCCGGATGATTTCCTGTCCTTCGTTCTGCCCCTTGATCAAGGCGATGAAGTCCAGATCGCTGTGTGGCGTCAGGGCCCGCCGCGCGCCGGATCCGACCAGGATGATGGCCACGAGGTCGCCCCCGCGCGTGCCGCGGATGTGCCGCAGCACGGAGGCGAATATCTGGTCCAGGCCCGGCGGATCGACCGGCTTGAGCTGTTCCGTCGATTCCGGGATGTCCAGGAGTTCGGCTTGCAGTTCTTCCCGCGTCGGAAGCGTCTGACTGGCTGCGGTCGGCTGAGGCGTCTGCTGTTGATCCATGGTCTCGTTTGTATCCAGGTCGGGCGGCGGCGCGTCGTCTTGTCGCATTCTAAGGATGGCGTGGAGAGCCTGTCAACCAGGATGGAGAGGCGGTCCGAGAATCGCGGGCGGGTGAACGATCAGTGCGAGAGGACCTGCGTGAGGACTTGCCCGGCTGTATCGATGTCCTGGGAGGCGACGTCCAGGTGCGTGACGGCCCGAAACGTGTTCCCGCCCAGGGTGCTGATCAAGACCCCTTCACGTTGCAGGTCCGAGAGGATGGCGGCAGCCGGTCGAGGAGCGTGTTGCAGTTCGAAGATGACGATGTTGGTTTCGACGCCGGCCACATCGATGGAGACGGTCGGGATTTTCTGGAGCGTCAGGGCCAGGCGTCTGGCGTGCTCATGGTCTTCCTTCAAACGGGCGAGGTTGTGTTCCAGCGCATAGATGCCCGCCGCAGCCAGGATTCCGGCTTGGCGCAAGCCTCCGCCGTACATCCGCCGGAAGCGGCGGAGTCGTTCCACGGTCGGGCGGTCCGAGCCGATCACCGAACCGACCGGCGCGCCCAGTCCCTTCGAGAAACAAAAAGAAACGGTCTCGAAGTGTCGGGCATAAGCTGAGGCCGGGATGCCTGTCGCCGCCACGGCGTTGAACAGCCGCGCGCCGTCCAGGTGCATGGGGATGCCGTGGGCTTGAGCGAGCTTGCGAATCTGTTCGATCGCGGAGAGAGGATAGATGGACCCGCCGCCGCTGTTGTGCGTGTTCTCCAGGCAGATCAGGGCGGTCCGCGGGGCATAGGGGTCCTTCGGCCGAATCGCGGCTTCGATCTGTGGCGCATCCAGGAGACCCCGCTGACCGGTGACCCAATGCAGTTGCACTCCGGCCAGCGCGGCTGCGGCGCCCTGCTCGTAGCGGACGATGTGGGACCGGCTCTCAACGATGACGTCGTCGCCGGGCTGGGTTTGGACGCGGATC
>VGXD01000286.1 GCA_016873525.1 Nitrospira sp.
AAGCCGGCGCAGGCACGATGCCGGAGCGGTGGGATCTGACGCATTTACTCAAGAGCCAGACCGACGACTTCGAGGCCATGACGAAGGAGTTGGACGGTTTGGTCTCTCGATTTGAATCCTGGCGGACAAGGCTGAGCCACGACATGCCGAGCCAGGCCTTCCCCGAAGTCCTACGTCTGGCCGAACACATTGCCGCCATCTCAACCAAACTGAGCGCCTTTGCCTACCTCTGGTTCTCCGAAGACACCACGAATCTTCAGGCGAGGGCCTTCAAGGTCAAGGTCGAGGACCGGCTGACCTCGTTGCAGAACCGCATCCTGTTTTTCGACCTCTGGTGGCAGTCGGTGGACGACGCCAACGCGGCGCGACTGCTCGGCGTCGCCGGCGACTTCCGCTACCACTTGGACACCATCCGCCGGTTCAAAAACTACACGCTGTCCGAGCCGGAAGAAAAGATCATCAACCTGAAGACCATCACCGGCCGGAGCGCGATCAACACCCTCTACGACGTGCTGACCAACGGCTTTACCTTCAAGCTGACGGTAAACGGCAAGAGCAAGACGCTGACGCGCGAGCAATTGTCGTCGTATCTCCGCAGCCCCAAATCCCGCCTGCGTGAGGCCGCCTACAAGGAACTCTACCGGGTCTTTGCCGCCAACCATGACCTGCTCGGCGAAATCTATTCGGCCCTGCTCAAGGACTGGAAAGCCGAAAACGTGGAGTTGAGGAAATTCCCCACGCCGATCGCGGCACGAAACCTCGGCAACGACATTCCGGACGAAGCCGTGGATGCCCTGCTGAAAGTCTGCGCCAAGAACGCCGGAGTCTTTCAGGAATATTTCCGTCTCAAGGCCCGCATCTGCAAGATCACGTCGATGAACCGGTATCACCTCTACGCGCCGCACCCCGCCGACCGCACACAGTATCGCTATCCGGATGCCGTCCGGATGGTTCTGGATGCCTACCGGACGTTTTCGCCCGAGCTGGCGGAGCTCGCGGAACGGGTCTTTCAGGATCGCCACATCGATGCGCGGGCTCGGCCGGGAAAATTGAGCGGCGCCTACTGCTACAGCGTGCTGCCCGGCTTTACCCCCTACGTGCTGCTCAACTACACGGGCGAGGCGCGCGACGTCGCCACCTTGGCGCACGAACTCGGGCACGCGGTCCACGGCATGATGGCCGCAGACCATACCGCCTTTACCTTCCATGCCACGCTGCCCTTGGCGGAAACGGCGTCGGTCTTCGGCGAACGCATCCTGTCCGATTCCTTGATGGCGCAGGAAACCAACAAGGGGGTCAAGCAAGGCCTCTTGCTGGCCCAGTTGGATGACATCTATGCCACCGTCCTCCGCCAAGCCTACTTCGTCCTGTTCGAGAAAGAAGCCCATGCGATGATCGCCGACGGCGCGACGGTCAAGGATTTGGGCGCCGCCTATCTGGCAAACGTGCGGCAGCAGTTCGGCAGGGCCGTCCGGGTCCCGGATGTCTTTCGATGGGAATGGCTCACGATCCCGCATATTTTCGGAAGCCCCTTTTATTGTTATTCCTACAGCTTCGGCAACCTCTTGGTCCTTGCGCTCTACCACATGTACAAACAGCAAGGCGCCGCCTTCGTCCCCAAGTACCTGGCCCTGCTGGCCGCCGGCGGGTCCCGAAGTCCGTCCAGCCTCCTGGCCCAGGTCGGCGTGGACATGCGATCGGAAGCCTTCTGGCAATCCGGCTTCGACACAATCAAGGGCATGGTGGAAGAATTGGAACGGACCACCGACTAATCGAAGCGTCCGGGCTTCGGCCACAAAGTGCCCCTTTCCGTACGAGCTTCCGAACACCTTCCCCGCAGTCAGTCGGTTATTTTTAAGCCTCTCATAATATTCCTTGACAACGATTATGATAATGGTTATCATAATCGTTAATAGCTCACCTGTGCCGGCATCTCCGGCCTAACAAGGAGCCCGCCACGATGTATCTATGTCTGTGCAAAGGACTGACGGAGTCAGACGTCCAGCGGGTCGCCCAAGCCTGCCAGGCAAACCCCAAAGCATTGACAACGGCCCTGGGGCTGGACGATGATGACTGCTGCGGACGATGTGCCGGAAACATTGATCAGCTGGCGGCTTGCGCCGCCAGTGGCTGCCTCAGAGCAGCCGGCTAAGTCTGCCCGATCGCCCTCACAGACACAAGGCGGCTGCATCGCGCGTGGCGAGACAAGCCCCACCTCCTGGCGAGCTTAGAAAGGACCGACGATGAAAGCGAAAGAAGGCGTCCTCGACCTCCTGAACAAAATCCTGACCAACGAATTGACGGCCATCAATCAATATTTCATCCATGCCGAGATGGCCGAGAATTGGGGCTTTGAGCGGCGCTACCACAAGATCCGCTCCTTCAGCATCGACGAGATGAAGGACGCGGAGAAAACGATCAAGCATATCCTCTACCTCGAAGGCGTCCCCAACATGCAGAAGCTGGGCACCGTCCGCGTGGGCGAAACCGTTCCGGAGCAACTTGGCCTAGACCTCAAGCAGGAGCAAGAGGCAGTCAAGCTGTTCACGGAGGCCATCACCCACTGCGCCAAGGTCGGAGACTACACGACCAGGCACCTTCTGGAAGACATGGTCAAGGACGAGGAATCGCACATCGATTGGCTTGAGACCCAGTTGGAAACGATCAAACAGGTGGGGGTGGAGAACTACCTCAGCGAGCAGATCAAAAAGGACAGCTAGCGCCGTTCCTGCGTTATCCCGATCTTCACCGTCCGCGCGACATCGGCCACTCTCTTGCCGAGTTCC
>VGXD01000287.1 GCA_016873525.1 Nitrospira sp.
TGGATTCGGGTCGGTGCAGATGTTCGGCGGATCGAACCAAACGGCGAACCCTTCCTTCGAGTATGGCGGGACCGTGGGGGAGAAATTCCGTTATTACGTGCTCAACAGCTACACGACGACGAATCGGGGGATCGAGCCTCCCACGCTGGGCCATTCCATCTTCAATGGCCAGAGCGAGCGGAACCAGACCTATCTTCGCGGCGACTACCAACGGGACAACCGGAACAATTTCACCTGGCTCTTTCTGAATTCCATCGCCAAGTACCAGGTTCCCACCAATCCGGCGCTCCAGGCAAACGCGGCCACGACTCCGCAGGGGTTCACTCCGGTCTCCCCCCAGTTCATCAACGAGTCCCAGAAGGAAACCAACCAGTATGGGCACATGGTCTGGCGCCATGACGTAAACGCCAGCCAGTTCTTCAGCCTGGCCGGGTATTTTCGCCAGACGCGCGCGACCTTCCAGACGGACCCGTTCAATAAGTTGGCTTATGCTCCGGAAGCATCGGAGCCCTTTTCAGCCCCCAATCAGGACCGTTGGGCCTATTCGGGAGGCGTCCGGTTGGATTATACGAACACGCTCAATCGCGAACATCTGCTGAAATACGGGTTTCAGGTCGATCGGACGCAGGCCGTCTCCAAGACCAGGCTCTTCGCGTTTCTCCGGGACGGCGGCGGCAATCCGGACCTGGCGTCCGGGGTGGTCGCGCGGGATGGGGACAATCGTAAGATTGCCTGGCGCGAGGAGTTCTGGGTGCAGGACCAGTACACGCCGACGGAACAGTTGACCTTCAATCTGGGCTTGCGGTACGACCACATCCAAGCCTATACCGACAGCTGGCAAGTCAGCCCACGGGTGGGCGTGACCTACAAGGCCGACCAGGCCAACGTGTTCCATGCCTATTACGGCCGGCTCTTTACCCCACCCAACATCGAGTCGGTCTCGGTCCTGCAGCAGAACCTGACCGGCACGACTGCGGAGCCGGAAAACCGGACCAGCAATCCGACCAGACCGGAGCGGGCCCATTATACGGAGGTCGGGGCCTACCATGCCTTTGGCCATGTCGCCTCGCTCCAGGTGGTGGGCTATTACAAGGTCAACGAGAACATGCTGGATGCGGGCCAATTCGGGACGACCCCGCAACTCAATTATTTTAACTTTACCCGTGGGTGGCAGCGCGGCATCGACACGGTCCTCAAGTTCAACGTCACGTCGAACTTCTCCGGGCGGGCCAATGTTTCCTGGGGGCAGTCGAAGGGGTATGGGTTGGAGTCCGGGCACTTTCTGCTCGAACAGCGGGAAATCAACGACATCAATTCCAAGGGGGGGGTCTTTTCTGACCACATGCAGTTGCTCTCGGGCTCAGCGGTCTTGAGCTATAAACTTCGGGAGCGGACGACGATCTCCGGGCAGGCGCTGTATGGCTCCGGAACTCGCTCGTCGGTGGGCACCCAGGCCAAGACAAACTCCTCGCATGCCCCCTCCTACACCACGTATAATGTCTCGATCGCCCACATCATTCCGATGGGCGGCACGCAGAAGTTTCTGCTCGGTTTCGACGTGATCAATCTGCTGGATCAGACCTATGTCTACAATCGAGGAGAGGGCATCGGGTTTGGCGTGACGCATGCCGGCATGCCCCGGTCTTTCTTTCTCCGCGCGCAGTATTTGTTCTGAGCGGTTGGTTCGGTCAAACAAGGGAGGAGGTACGTGCGAATGTTCATGGCCATCATCAGGCTGGTCGGGCTTGTGACGCTGCTTGGGGCGAGCCAGGGCTGGGCGGCTGACGATCGCGCCACCCATCGCTCCGACCACGATGCGGACCCGGCCGATATTGTCCTGCCGGAAGTCCACGTCCACGGACTGCCCTTGAACAAGGATCAACAGCTCGGCCCCGTGCCAATTCATACGCCCTGGCCGGCCATTCCCTCGACCCTCGACGGCAAGGATCTGGACGATTGGATGAAGGCGCGGATGGTGGTGTCGAAGGACGCGCAGGTCACGGTCGTGGTGCTGGAGCCGGCGAAACACCGCGAGTTGACCGGCGCCGCGCTGCTGGCTCTCAAACAGTGGACCTTCGAGCCCCAATTGAAGGGCGACGTGCCGGTGGACGGCGAATTGACCGTGCGCATCCACTTCAGGACTCAGTAACCCGATCCGCTTTCTGTGCGCAGGAGGACCACGCTGGAATTGGATATTGCCTGGTTTTACGCAATCAACGGCTTGGCCGAGCAGTCTCCCGAGGCGGACTGGTTTATGCTGGTGCTGGCGCAAGCCAGCAGCCTGTTGGTGCCGGGCGTCTTGGTGTTCGGCTATTGGGTCTGGAAGGATCGGCGCGAGGCCTTCATCGGGACGACGGTTCTTGCCGGGTTGATCGGGTTAGGCGACCTCCTGGGCGCCCAGATCAAGCATTGGGTCGGGCGGGTGAGGCCCTGCAACCTCCTCGAAGTGGTCCATCAACTGACCGGTTGCGGCAGCACCTACAGTTTCCCCTCCAACCACGCGCTCAATACCGCGACTGCCGCAGCCTTCGCACAGGTGCTCTATCCGGCGAGCGGCTGGGTGACCTGGCCGCTTGTGGCCCTGGTCGGATTTTCCCGCGTCTATGTCGGCGCGCATTTCGTGACCGATGTCCTCGGCGGGTGGATCCTCGGCGGGCTGATCGGGGCCGGAGCGGCTTTCTTGCTGGTCCGGTGGCAGGGGTTCAGGCCGAGACCGACAGTTGACAAGTAAACAAGGCGCAAGTTGCAAGCTGACGCGGAA
>VGXD01000288.1 GCA_016873525.1 Nitrospira sp.
TCTTGCGCCAGCAAGGGGAGGACGGCTCGTGGGAGGAGATCCGCCATACCGGCACCGGCTTCCCTCGGGTGTTTTACCTCCGCTATCATTGGTATTCGCAGTATTTCCCGCTCTGGGCCCTGGCTCTGTATCGGAACATGCGCACTCATGGCCGGGCCAAGGCCGACGAACTGTGCCGGGAAGCCCGCGAGACGGGAGGCTTCCGGTCGCAACTCTGATGGCCTGGCCCCGATTCGCCGGGGGCTTGTCGAGGCGGGGCGACTCGCGTCAGGTAGCAGCGGTTGCGTGAAGCGGCGGGACATTTGAAACAGGTCGGGATATTCGCGGCAACGCGGTGGGAGTTCGACGCGGTCTGCCGTGCCCTGCCGGTGAAGGACGTGCGGCGCATCGCCGGCGCCCGTTGCGCGGTCGGACATCGAGGGGCCTGCAGGGTGTTTGCGGTCCGGACGGGGGTCGGGACCGAGAAGGCCGGGGCGGTCTGCCGCGCCGTGCTGGCGCAGCAACCGCTGGACCTGGTCCTCTCGTCGGGGTTTGCCTGTGCGCTGACGCCGTCACGGATCGGCGATCTGCTGATCGGGACGGATGTGGCCATGCAGGACGCGGGGCTTGCGTCGCCTTGCGCGGAGCCGTTTCGAGAGGCCGCAGTCGTCGCGGCGAAGGCCGCGGGTCTTGTCGCGCAGGTCGGGCGCTTCATCACGGTGGCGCGGGTGCTCTGGCGGGCCGATGAGAAACGCAGGGTGGCGGCCGCCACCGGCGCCATCGGCTTGGACATGGAGAGCGCCGCGATGGGGGCGGCCGCGGGGGCGGGGCGGGTTCCGTTTCTGATTGTGCGCGCGGCGTCCGATTTGCTCGATGAGGATCTGCCGCTGGACTTCAATGTGTTTCTGGCCCCGCGCGGCCTGGGCGGCATCGCGAACTGGTTGCGCGGGGTTGCCTTTTGTCTGGTCCGGCCGTCCGTGGCGGTCGGCCTCAACCGGCTCCGCCGGCAGAGCGCAGTGGCGTCGGAACGGATGACCACGTTTACGGAGAGGTTTTTGGATGATCTACGGTAAGGCCTGTGGGGCGATGTCAGGAGCGAGCCGGCAGACTGTCTCCGGTCCCCTCGACGGTTCGGTGAGGCCCTCGTCGCAGGCGCGGCGATGCTGACCGTCGGCGTTGCAGGGCTCGGCCGCACGACGCTCTCTCTCGTTCGGGAGATGGGGCGGATGCTCCTCTTTCTGTCCTCGACGGTCGCGTGGCTGTTTCGTCCGCCGCTGCGTCCCTTCCAAATTCTCAAACAACTCCATTTCATCGGGTTCAAGTCCACCTTCGTGGTGGTCCTGACCGCGGCCTTCACCGGGATGGTGTTGGGCCTGCAAGGCTACTACACGTTGCGGAAGTACGGGTCGGAGGCGGCCCTGGGGGCTGCGGTGGCCCTGAGCATCATCCGGGAGCTGGGGCCGGTCCTGGCGGCGCTGATGGTGACGGCCCGAGCCGGTTCGGCCATGACGGCCGAGATCGGCATCATGCGGATTACGGAACAGATCGACGCGCTCGACACGATGGCGATCAATCCCCTGCAGTACCTGATCTCGCCGAAAGTGGTGGCCGGCCTCATCGGGGTGCCGCTGCTGGTGGCGATCTTCGACGTCGTGGGGATCTACGGGGGCTACCTGGTCGGCGTGGATCTCCTCGGCGGCAATTCCGGCGCCTACTGGAATTCCATCGAGTCGGCGGTGGAGTGGAAGGATGTGTACGGCGGCATTTGGAAATCGATCAGTTTCGGCCTGATCGTGACCTGGGTCTGTTGCTACAAGGGCTATTACACCAGAATGAGCGCGGAAGGCTTGGGCACGGCCACGACCGAGGCGGTGGTGCTGGCCTCGGTGCTGATTCTTGTCTGGGATTATTTCCTGACCTCGGTGCTGTTATGAAACGGTCCGAGGGTCTAAAAGTCCATCAAGTTGAAAAGTCGCAATGGGAGCGCAGTAGCATCTCGTTCACTTTGCGACTTTCAGACTTTGTGACTAAAGCGCATGATTAAACTCGTGGGCGTCGAGAAGGCGTTCGGGAAGCAACAAGTCTTGCGCGGGGTGAATTTGACCATCCCGCCGGGAAAGTTGACGACCATCATCGGGCCGAGCGGGGAGGGGAAGAGCGTTCTGCTCAAGCACATGATCGGCCTGCTCCAACCGGATCGCGGCGAGGTCTGGGTGGATGACCGGGAGATCTCGCGGCTCAGGGGAAAGGCGCTCAACGATGTGCGCAAGCGATTCGCCATGCTCTTTCAGGGGGCGGCGCTGTTCGACTCGCTGACGGTCTTTGAGAATGTGGCCTTCCCCTTGCGGGAAAAGCTCAGGCTGCCCGAGCCCGACGTGCTGCGGCGGGTGCAGGAAAAACTGGACCAAGTGGGCTTGTCCGGGATGGGGCACAAGTTTCCGGCCGAATTGAGCGGCGGGATGCGAAAGCGCGCCGGGCTGGCGAGGGCGCTGGTGATGGAGCCGGAGATCATTCTGTTCGACGAGCCGACCACGGGGCTGGACCCGCTGATGGCCAAAACCATTCACGATCTGATCCTGGCCATGCACCGGACCTTCCGTTTCACGGCGGTGATGGTGAGCCACGAGATCCCGGAGATCTTTGCGATTTCGGATTGGGTGGCGATGCTGAAGGAAGGCAAGATTGTCGCGATGGCCCCTTCGGCGGACTTTCAGCGCAGCACCGATCCGCAGGTGTTGGAATTCATTTCGGTAGGCGGGCCGACCCCGCTTGT
>VGXD01000289.1 GCA_016873525.1 Nitrospira sp.
AGACCGGCACCTGACGCTGGTGCCTACTGAGGAGAAGCCGGTACAACCAGCCTCTCAATCTGAGCAGCCTTCTCACTGAATCTAAACCAGGCACAGCGCGACTCCGACTTCAGAGAGTCTCCAGGGGCTCTTGATTCATGGTATGGCCGCCTTTTTTTGAAGTCATGGAAGAGCCAATGTTCATCCACTGGGATGCGTGACTTCAGCCCTCTTCATCGCTATACTGGCCCGCACTATGCTGAAAGACGACTTAGCCAAAGCCTTCGTCACGACTCAATCCTTTAAGTGGGACCCAGCCGGAGGCTTCAAGCTGGCCTCAGGGGCCACCAGCCCATTCTATGTGGATTGCCGCGTCCTCATGGCCCACCCTGGCCCGCGCCATCTGGTCGCTCAACTGGCCTTCGAGCAACTGAAAAGCCTGTCGCTCGATTGCATCGGCGGGTTGGAAATCGGCGCCATCGCGATCGCAACCGCCATTGCCGACGAGGCCTATCGAGCCGGCCCCAGGCAAGAATGGCGCACCTTCGTCGTTCGCAAGCAGCCCAAAGACCATGGGCTCGGCAAGCTGATCGAAGGCGCCGTACAGCCGGGTGACCGGGCGGTGATCGTGGACGATGTGCTGACCAGCGGGGGCTCGATCATCAAGGCGGTCACCGCAGCCCGCGATGCCGGTCTCACAGTCGATTATACCGTGGTGATCGTGGATCGGAAGGAGCACGAGGGTCGGGCGAAAGTCGAAGCCCAGGGGTTAACGCTGTTCAGCCTTCTGACCATTGACGACCTCCTCGCCACGCGCCGCAAGCAAGATGGGTGATGCGTGCTGGGTCAAGGTATACAAGCGGGAGAGCCTGACAACATCGTCTATTACCGGCTACCCTTTACACATCACTCATCACTTACACCGGAACTGAAGCCCCCAGCGCCTCTCGCGCACTGCCTCCGGGGCTCCCTCCACCACCTGAGCGATGCGGGTCCGTCCCGTGGCTTCCCCTTCTTTCAAGATGGTGTAGCGACCGGCGCAGCGCTCCTCGATGAGACCGATCGCCTCCTTGCGAAACTTGGTAAACAGATAGCCGTTCTCGCCCTTGAAGGGGTAGGTGACCACCCCGCCAGATTCTGTCTCCTGGACCAGCTTCGCGCCTTCGGCACAGCCGAAGCAGCCCAGAAGGACGCTCAGAGCAATGGCTCTTGACCAGGGCTTCAGAAGCACCCTATGATAAATCCTACAAACTCTCTGGAGAGAACTATGGGTCATCGTTCGTTCATCGTCAGAACAGGGGCCTCGTTGGGACTGTTGCTTCTCCTGGCCCTTGCGACCGGCGCCGGCGTCTCGGCCTATCATTCCTATCTCTTGACCGTCCAGCAATTGAAGGCCGGCCTCGCGAAAGCCGCGGACAAGGGGACCGGTCAGACCCCCAAGGGATTTTTCCTCATCGATGTCCGGACACCGGAGGAACATGCCGGCGGCGTGATTCCAGGAACGGACCTCAACATCGACTACCGCCAGATCAAAACCCGCCACAGAGAAATCGGCGCCACGCTCGACTACCACATCGTCGTATACTGCCAATCCGGACATCGCAGCAACATTGCGGCGGAGACGCTGGCCGACCTTGGATACACCCATGTCTATAACGTCGGCGGCAGCATGAACGCCTGGATGGAAGCCGGCTACCCGGTGGATGCCCCTCGACGCTGACGGAAAAAGCGTCCTCAGTCTTCAGTGGTCGGCCCTGTTCTGAACACTGAGAACTGACAACTGTATACCGACTACTTCCTCGCAAACACTCCGATGACCGACGGCAGCGGGATGTGGGCCGTGCGGCTTCCGTCCACCAATGGCTGCCAGGGCCGCGGACTGCCGCCATCCCCCAAGGCCCGCACGAGTTCGCCATCGATCAAGAGATCGGATGAGGACCCTCCGTCCATCGCCATGGCCTGACGCAAAATCGGAAAGCGATCCCGTAGACATTCCGCCAGATCCCGCAGCGTCACCACCGCCGTGGTTTTGATGAGCAAGATGTTGCCGCTGCCGTCTTCCCCCACGATCGTCTGATGCGCCCGCTTCCCGCTCCGCCGGACCCTCGGCTTTCCGCTTCGATCCAACAGCATAATGGCCTGCGCCGCTTCCCGATAAGACGGCTGCTCGTCGGAGAAGGCATCGACCGAGAGGTCCAGTACCCGGGCCTTCCGTAACCCCGGCAGAACCGGTTCCGCCACGAACAGCCCCTGCCATTGCTGATGCCGCTTGCTGCCCAATGAACGCCCATCTTTGTACAACAGGCCCAGATAACCATAGTCGTCCCTGAACAGCCCGGCGTTCAAGAGCACCCCGGCATGGGTCCGCTTCTGCCATTCCTGCAGGGTGAGCGGAGCAGAGAGCCCTTCGTCGCGGAAATAATAGGTCCCGAACCTGACCTTCTCCGGGTCCGCCCTCACCATATAGAGAGCGGCCACCTGATCCCCACACATTGACCCAGGCTCCCACACCGTGACGGCGAGGCCCTCCCCGATCTGATCCCAGGAGAGATTTTGCGCCGAGACCGGGGCGAGCCAAGTCGCCACGAGTCCCGCCACCACCGCAGCAGTCCGGAGCAATAGCCGTTTCATCGTCAGGCCCTTCGCCTCCAACGACGCTGAGTATAAGAGGGGCTTACGGAAAGCGTCAATCAGACCCCCCCCCACCCCCCAACCCCCCCCCCCCCGCCCCCACCCAATCGGGGAAAAAAAAGCA
>VGXD01000290.1 GCA_016873525.1 Nitrospira sp.
CCGCCCGGTTTCATCGAGGAGAGACAGCCGATCCGCCGCGTGCCCATCGTGACCGGGTATGCGCATACTCAAGGGTACGGCCGATTCCAGACCCCCTTGCTGGGCATCTTGGTCCATGCGGACCGCGCCGACGTGATGCGGCCGGTCTCCGACGCGCTGTGGACACTGGCCGGCGTCGGGACGGCCGTGCTGCTGCTGCTCTTGGGATTGCTGTCGTGGACCTCCCGGCAACTCCGGAAGACCCATGCGGAGTTGGAAGACCGGGTGCGGAAACAAACGGCCGACCTGGTGGACGCGAAGGAAGCCTTGTCGAAAGAAATCGTGGAGCACAAGCAGGTGGGAGAAAAGTTTCGCAGCCTGCTGGAGGCGGCGCCGGACGCCACCGTCGTCGTCAACGAGCAGGGACGGATCGTTCTGGTCAACGCGCAGGTCGAACCGCTGCTCGGCTACAGCCGAGAGGAATTGATCGGCCGGCCCGTGGAGGTCCTGCTCCCCGCGCGGCATCGGGGCCAGCACCCGACGCACCGGGCCCACTTCATGAGCCACCGGCAGGCGCGTCCGATGGGAGCGGGGCTCGATCTCTACGCCGTGCGCAAGGATGGGCGCGAGATTCCCGTCGAGATTTCCCTGAATCCGCTTCAGACCGAGGAGGGCGTGCTGATCTGCGGCGCCATCCGCGACGTCACCGCGCGCAAGAAGTTGGAAGAGGATCGGACACGGTTGACCTACCATCGTTTGCTGATCCTGGACTCGGTCGCGGAAGGAATCTACGGAATGGACCTACAGGGCCGCTGCACCTTCGTAAACAAGGCGGCAACGGCGATGCTGGGGCATCGACCGGAAGAGATAGTAGGGCAAGACCTCCATGCGCTCGTGCATCACAGCCGGCCTGATGGCTCGCCCTATCCGGTGTCTGACTGCCCGATCTATCGGGCGTTCCGGACCGGCACTCCAGCCCAGGTCCAGGACGACGTGTTCTGGCGCAAGGACGGCGCGTCGTTCCCGGTCGAATACGCCTCGCACCCCATCGAAGAAAACGGAGTCGTCACAGGCGCCGTGGTCAATTTCTCCGACATCACCGAACGGAAGCGCGCAGCGGCGGCATTGCAGGACCGCGACCGCCGACAGCAAACGATCCTGAACAATATTTCCGACCTGGCCTGGGTCAAGGATCCGGACGGCCGATACTTGGCGGTCAACGAGGCCTACGCAAAGAGTATGGGCTATGCCGCAACGGACATGCTCGGCAAGACCGACCGGGATTTCTTTCCGGCTGAGCTGGCGCAAAAATACCGGGCCGACGACGAGGAGGTCTTGCAGACACGCAGGTCCAAGCAGATCGAGAAAGAGTTCCAAGATGGGCAGGGACAGCGACACCTGGTCGAAACCATCAAGACCTGCATCGTGGATCAGGACGGGCGGGCCATAGGAACCACGGGCATCGCGCGGGACGTGACAGAGCGGGCGCTCTCCGAACAACGGATCCGTCAGTCCCGGAAGATGGAAGCGGTCGGCCAGTTGGCCGGCGGCATTGCGCATGACTTCAACAATCTCCTGATGGTCATCAACGGCTACAGCGAGACCCTGTTGAAACACCTGGCGTCGGACAGCCCCCAGCGGCGCCTCCTGCAGAAGATCAAACAGGCCGGGGATCGGGCGGCGGCCCTGACGCAGCAACTCCTGACGTTCAGCCAAAAACAGACCATCGCGCAGCAGACGCTCAATCTCAACGACTGCGTGACCTCGACAAGTCAGTTGTTGCGACGCCTCCTCGGCGAGCAGCTCGCCCTGGTCTTATCGCTGGCGCCACACCTGAGTCCGGTGCAGGCCGACCGGGGACAGATGGAGCAGGTCGTCATGAACCTAGCCATCAATGCGCGGGATGCCATGCCGCAGGGAGGGACGTTGACCATCGCCACAGCCGATGTCGAACTGGACGAAGCGCGGGCCCGCTCGCTCGGCGAAGTTCCCCCCGGCCCCTACGTGTGGCTGGCCGTGACGGATACGGGAGAGGGCATGGATGCGGAGACCCAGGCGCGGATCTTCGAGCCCTTCTACACCACCAAAGAGGTAGGCAAAGGGACTGGGCTGGGCCTGACCACGGTCTATGGCATCGTGCAGCAGCACCGTGGCGCCATCCAGGTGCAGAGTGCGCCGGGACAGGGCACGACGATGTCGATCTACCTGCCCCGCGCCGTGGAGGCGGCGGCCGATCCGCACGAGCCGAGCCCGGCCATGGCGCCGGCCCAGGGCACGGAAACCATTCTGTTGGTCGAGGATGAAGACGAGGTCCGCGCCCTCCTCCGCGAGTTTCTGGAAACCGCCGGCTACCGGGTTTTGGAAGCCGGCCAAGGGGAGGAGGCCCTGACGCTCAGCGCCCACCATGCCGGACCGATCCATCTGCTGCTGACCGATATGGTGATGCCCCGGATGAGCGGGCGCCAGGTGGCGGAGGCTCTGGGACAAGCGCGGCCCGGCCTGAAAGTGTGCTACTTGACCGGGTACGCAGACGATGCGTTCGTGCGGCAGGGGCAGTTGCCGCCGCACTCGGCCCTCCTCCATAAACCGGTGTCGCTGGAGTCGCTGACCCGGACGGTGCGGGAGCTGCTGGATGGTCCGCCACAGGCGGAGGCATGACAACCGCTCGCCGTCGTTACACCTTACACCTTCCCATCGCCCTATCGTGTCAGTATCTTTAGAATCTCCTCCAGCGGACTGACGGTGCCCAGGAGG
>VGXD01000291.1 GCA_016873525.1 Nitrospira sp.
CAGCCGGTGACAGCATGCATTAGCTCTTGGGCCTGGACGGCGTATGAAAAAATATCGAAGATTGGGGTCAGGAGTACAACGAAGTGAGACCTCATAGCGCAATCGGTGACACTGATCGCCGTGGCACAACCCAAGGCCACGTCGAGCCATCTCGTCCTACACCACCACAAGGGTCGTAACCTAGCTTTGCGGTCTCCAAAAACATCGCCCTCGATCATTTTACGCCTTTTCTTCATCCGTCAGCGCCTTGAGCACGATGCGGCCGCGGAGCCCGCCCGCCGGTTGCGCTGGCTTTGCGGCAGCGGGGGTCGAAGCGGACGGCGCGGCCTTGGCGGATGACTTGATCAGCGTCGTCGGCTTCCCGCCAAGCGTGGGCTTTGTCGCCGGAACCTGAGTCACTTTTGCGCGCGCTGTGGCGACCGGCGTGGCCGCAGGCGACGACGCGTGCGGCACTACAACTGGGGGAGCTTTGGCGACTACATGTGCTGGCGGAGGGGCGGGCGCGACTTCGATCTTAGAGTCCGTTTGAGAATTGCGTCAATGGCTGATCCTTCGGAGCAGGAGGCTTCCCATGGCGACATGGATCATGGCCTCGGACACATCGATGCGCTGCTCGTAATCGCGCACCAGGCGCCGCCATCTTGTGAGCCAGCCGAAGGTCCGCTCGACCACCCAACGGCGCGGCAGCACCTTGAAGCCGGATTCCTTGTCGATGCGCCGAACCACCTCGATGACGAAATCGAGGAAGCGGGCCTTGTCCATGAGCTGCGTCCTGTCGTAGGCGCCATCGGCGAACAGATGCTTGATCCACGGCCAACGCTTGCGGATGGCCCCGAGGATCATCTGCGCCCCGGCGCTGTCGGAGATATCGGCCGGCGTGAGCTTGACCATCAACAATCGCCCGTCGGTATCGACCACGACGTGCCGCTTGCGGCCCACCGTCTTCTTGCCGGCATCGTAGCCGCGCCGCGCCCCGGGCGCGGGGGCCTTCACCGTCTGGCTGTCCGCCACGCCGGCGGTGGGACTGGCCTCGCGGCCCTGCCGCTCGCGGTCCATCATCAGGGCGATGTCATGGATGGTGCGGAACAGCATGAGCCGCAAGAAGCGTCGGAACCACCAATACACCGTCTGCCACGGCGGAAAATCCCGCGGCAACATCCGCCAGCCGCCGCCCGAGCGGGTCATGTAGCGGATCGCGTTCAAAATCTCGCGCTTGTCCACGCCCGCCTTGCGCCCGCGTCGCGCCGGCCCGGGAAGAAGCGGCGCGATGCAACTCCATTCCTCGTCGGTCAGGTCGGTCGGATAGCGCTTGGTCTTTCGTTCGATCGAGGCCATGCGGCCCCGCGCCTGTCGTGTCCACATCCCAAGGGTGAATCACGAATTCGATCCCCCGGGAATCCCTATTCTCAAACGGTCTCTTACACCCGGTCGCACAGAGGATGAGCTAGTCCTTCCCCGACGTGGTTAGCGCCTGAGAACCGCGAGCCGCAACCTTATGAGAGATCGGGTTACCCTTTTGCTCGCGCGCGCGAGAAGTCTATCTACCCCGTATCTGACAGCCTTGCAATACAATTTTGAATCATCTACCATCTCACCGGTGTCACAGGAGGGATGGCAATGGTGACGCTTGCTGCTGGTGGTAAGCTTGAGGACCGGGTTGCGCGAGATCAGGCCAATGCCCAGGTCGCCTCGGAGAGCGCTAAAGCAGCGCTTGCCGATTTCCGGAAGCCACTCGCCCCGGTTGACGGTCGGTACGGCCTTACCGAACACGATCGAGGTCGCCTCGACTACTCCGATCGCCGACGAGGCGCGCTCAAGGCGATCTCTCACCAGCCATTTCAGGCAATGGCCGAGGTCATCACCGAAGTGCCCGGGGAAAACGGCAAGCCAGTGGAGAAGAAGCAGTTGTGGTACGGCAACACTTCGTCCACTGCCAATGAGGTATTCAAGCGGGGCTCGGCGACCGTCGCTGTTCTCGCGTGGACCCATCCCGGGCTGCAGTTGGCCCTGGCGTTGGACCTAAACGACTACCGCGACGTGAAGGCGTACGGATATCGGTTACTAAGTGTCGAGCCGCTCGCCAGGGCGCGATTCGATATGACATCGCCGACCATCTCGGCGGTTTATCAGCCGGGTGGCGCTGTGCGTCCTCAGAAGTCGGTCGTGCCGAAAACCGGGCTCAAGGCTGTAAAGCTGAGCATGACCCGGGACCAGGTGCTCGCGTTCGTGTCTCGTATGTCGGGGTTACTTGTGGTCACGGGTGCCCCTGGTTCGGGTAAGACAACCGTCGCTTTTCAGCGCATCCGTTTTCTGTTCGACCAGCAGGAGGAACGTCAGTCCGGCGGCCGGCTGGTGCCCTACAAGCCGGAGCTAACTCGTGTGTTTCTCGCGAATGAGAATCTAGCCGAGCAGGCCAAGAGTGTTCTTGCTAATGAGTTGGATATCCCGACGTTCGTCGTCCAGCCCGTCAGTGATTTCGTCGATCACTATCTAGAACAGGTTTGGCTCTACAAGCACAATGCGCGTCCACGCCAGCGGAAGCTTCCGCAGTTGGAAGCGGCGGCCAGAGCTGCAGTGCTGGGCCTTTCCGACCATCGCGATCTGCGTCGGCTCTGGGAGACATATGAACAACAAATTGCGGATCGGATCCGGCTAGGTGCGAAAGCTCCCTGGGCGGCGGTCGACGAAAAGAATGCCGACCGGCTCTCCG
>VGXD01000292.1 GCA_016873525.1 Nitrospira sp.
GTGCGAGAGCGCATTGTTGAACTTTTTAGGGGTGTTCAATGAGTGGCCAGTGCTCAAGTCCCCTCGCTACGGCCGCCGAACCAAACAATTCTGCGGCGCATACCCCCTCTCGCGGTCAGAATGCGGGTCAAGCGAGCTATGAAGGTATGCAGCAGTGCCTACAAAGACCCCAGTCGCCGTTCCGCCCAAGTGGCTTGCGGCTTCATCGTGATCAATCGCGCGTGTCGTCGCCGCGGCTTGAGTTTCACCGAAGCCTTGACACCTTCCGCGATCATGTTGAGCGCCACTTCGGCTTCGATCGCGCGGTCGAAGCCGCTCGGATCGCCCGTACCGAGTTGTGCGACCTGACCAGCTTCGCTTCGGCTAAGGCGGTCATCCGTTCGCTAAGACGGGATCCCCAGCACCAGGATCACCAAGAGCTCCGCAGCGGCTACGAACTCATGGTCGCTCAGGCCGTCGACCAGGCCGAGGCGCTGGGCTGGGTCACGCTGACTCCAACCAAGGCACTGCTCTCCCTCAGCCCGGCAGGGCTGCTGGTCGTTCGCAAACATGGCGTCGTGGTGTCTGCGTTCTTCGCCGGCATGAGGTCCGAACTAGATTCGATGTTCGACGTGGGTGACGAGCGTCGGTACGACGCTGCAGATCAGCTTCCTCCGGCGGACGCCTACTTCGAGAGCGTCATCATGCCGGCCAGGGCGATGATCCTTCGCTCACCGACACAGCAGAAGCTCGGCGGATACGCCGAGTACGGTCTGCTGGCGGAGTGCGATGGGATTCGAGGACTTGATTTGGCAATGTGGCTGCGCGCCTGCGATGCAGTGGGATGGCTGCCTTCGGAGGTGCCGCAATGACGAATCCATTGCCCGAACGCCTGGATCTCTCGGCCGCTGAAGCGAACCTGCTCATCGCGTGGTGGTTTGAGGCATCAAAGCAGCTGAGATCGTTCCATGACGAAGTTGCATCGAAACCCCCATCGCTGCAGACACTGCATCAGGCAAGTTGGCTGGGATTACGAGCCCGAACCGACCCGGCGTTGCTCAACAGTTTGGCCTGGAAGGGAATCCTTGAAAGCCTCCCGACCAGACCGCCATCGCCAAGATCCCGCGAGCAAGCGGCCAACGCGCTGGCACGTGAGTTGAAGCTGCAATGCGAAGCTTGCCAGAGAGCGTTTGATGCGCATCTCCAGGCATTTTTGTCCACCGATCAATTGCCCGGACTCGGGGATCCTGATCCCGTGATTCAAACAGTCGATCGCATTGATGCGCTCGCAAGAGCCGCGGTCGGCGTGAGTTGGCTCATCGATGGCGATCAACCGGTCGAAGCCATGCAGGTACGACAGGTGCTTGAGCAGGTCGAGCAATTCCTGAAGCGAGTCGGCAACCGCGCAGACTGCCTTGCGGTGGCGCAGGAGCGGCTCGAGGCGATGGTCAGCACAATCTCGGAGAGCGTTCTGTCGAGTGATGCCTACCTCAGCATGCGGCAGAGCGCGCTGATTGGGCAGTTACCCAATCACGAGCAGGCTGTCCGTCGCAGTGCCCTCTGGCTAGCGAACGCTGCCGGTCGTGTGTACTGGGCCGTGAGGAACGCCGAGATGCGTGCAGCGGCAATCAGCGAATCAGGATCCGATGAGAGTGCTGCAGACGACCCCTATGACCTCGTCGCGGCGCTTCGCCGTCGTGCCCAGGGGTTGGTCTCCAGTGAACTGGAGCGCGACGCCGCTGTCGTAGCCGCACGAATCCTCTCGGCGCCCCCACTGCTCGCCGCTGCGGACGCCGGAGTTCCTCGGCCAAACCTGCGCTTGACGTGGGTCAGCCCAGACGAGGAGCGCGTAGCGACGTGTTCATTCTCCGAGGGTGACGCAACTGCGGTCATTCGTATCTTCCGCGGTGACGACCTCGATGCCTCGTTCAGTGGCATCTCCGTGACCTGCCTGGGGATCGCCTCGACTGCTGATCAGGGGCTCGCGAAGCTCGATCTTCGGTCCCTCTCTGTACGCGGCGATGACGCCGATCGTGCGCGTGAACTTGCTGATCGCGTGAGCGTGCTCTGGGTCGGCGAAGATCAGTGGCTCTGCGAATCGTTCGAACTGATCGGAAGCTGAATGTCGCGCCAGATCTCGCCGCTACCCTGGGCCGACTGGCTGTCGGGTGACGCCGGGGCGAAGTCGATCGACGACATGCTCCACAGGGGGCTCGGCCGCCGACTGTCAGATTGGCTGAATCCGGCCGAACGCGAGCGGCTCGGAGAACCCCACTGCCCCGTGCGCCTTCAACCGGGCGAGTTCGGCGTCCTCCTCTGCCCCGTTTCTGCAACAGGACCGCTCCAGGCAGGGCTGGTCCTGCCGTGCCGCTGGCTCTCCCCGAGCGATAGCGATGCGTCGTCCGCGGCAGAGCGCGTTCCAAAGCGCCTTCGCGAGCTGGCTGATGGATCGGCTGTACGGCTGAGCGCCATGCAATGCGTGGATCGGAACGATGCTCATGCAAGGCAATTCGTCTCTGGCGCACGGCTCGCCGTCGGCGAGTACATCGGGAATCTCTCTGACTTCGAGCTCTCACCGGAGTCGGCCGGGGCCGCTCTGGCTGTCACGCTTGCGCTGGCCGCACTGAAGGCCTCGCCCCGCCACCACTGCGCGGTGTCGGCAACGGTGGATCCCAACCACGGCCTTGGGCCT
>VGXD01000293.1 GCA_016873525.1 Nitrospira sp.
TAGTGCCGGCAGAACTGCCGGATGGACGAAGTGAACCGCTACTTATGGGACCTCCAGCATCCTCCCGCCCACGTCAACTTTATTTGACGGTGAAAGGACGCCACGTCTGATGGACCCTGTCACACCGAGGGACCTCTATGGCCGTATGTTGCGGATCCGCCTCGTCGAGGAGAAGATTGCCGAGCTCTATCCGGAGCAGCAGATGCGCTGTCCGGTCCATCTCAGCATCGGGCAAGAGGCGGTGGCCGTGGGAGCCTGCGCCGCCTTGGCGATCAAGGACTACGCCTTCAGCACCCACCGCTCCCATGCCCATTACCTGGCCAAGGGGGGGAATCTGAAGGCCATGCTGGGGGAACTCTATGGACGGGTGACCGGGTGCTGTTTAGGCAAGGGCGGCTCCATGCATCTGATTGACCGGTCTGCGGGATTTCTGGGCGCGGTGCCGATCGTGGGCAGCACCATCCCGATCGGTGTTGGGGCGGCATTCGGGACCCTCCTGCGCAAGGAACGACGCGTTACCCTCGTGTTCCTCGGAGATGGCGCCACGGAAGAAGGCGTTTTCCATGAAGCCGTCAACTTCGCCGTGCTGAAGCGACTGCCGGTCGTGTTCGTCTGCGAAAACAACTTCTTCTCGGTCTATTCCTCACTGGATGTGCGTCAACCCCCTGCCAGGGAAATCTATGAGATGGCCCGTGGATATGGCCTTGAGAGTCATCAGGGTGACGGGAATGACGTCGAGGCGGTCTACGGACTGACCAAGGCGGCGGTTGAGAAGGCGCGGACCGGGGGAGGCCCGACCTTTCTGGAATTCAAAACCTATCGATGGCGTGAGCATTGCGGCCCTCATTATGATAACCACGTGGGCTATCGCTCGGAGCAGGAATTCGAGGAATGGAAAGCGCGCTGTCCGGTCACACGGCTCAAGCAGCAGTTGCTTCAGCAGGGGCTTCTCGCCCAGGAGGACCTAGACGGGATCGAAGCGGCTCTTATCCGCGAAATCGAGACGGCGGTGGTCTTTGCGCAGTCGAGCCCGTTCCCGGAGCCGCAGCTCCTGGGGGCGCATCTGTATGCCCCATGACCGGTAATCGGTGATTCAGCACGTCATGACTAGGGACTTGAAGTACTTTCAGGCGATCCATGAAGCGACCGACCTCTGTATGGCGCGCGATCCGTCCGTCTATCTGATGGGGCTGCACGTCCCGGCCGATCCTAAGGGGATCTTCGGCACGGCCTTGGGGCTCCAGAAAAAGTACGGGCCGGATCGGGTCATGGACATGCCGACGTCGGAGAACGGCATGACGGGAGTGGCCATCGGTTCGGCCCTCGTCGGAATGCGGCCGATCATGGTCCACCAGCGGATCGAGTTTGCATTGTTGGCGGTGGAGCAGATCGTCAATCAGGCTGCTAACTGGCACTATATGTTCGGTGGACAAGCCGCGATGCCTCTGGTCATCCGCATGATGATCGGTCGGGGGTGGGGGCAGGGGCCTCAGCACTCGCAGAGCCTCCAGGCGATGTTTGCCCATGTGCCTGGGCTCAAGGTGGTGATGCCTGTGACGCCCCATGACGCCAAGGGGCTCTTGATTGCGGCCGTCGAGGACAACAATCCGGTCATCTATCTGGAGCACCGGTGGCTGCACAACATCTTTGGGCCGGTCCCCGAAGGCCACTATACGGTGCCGATCGGGAAAGCCAGGACGGCGAGGCCGGGCCGGGACGTCACGATTGTCGCCACATCCTATATGGTGCTGGAGTCGTTGCGCGCGGCCGACTTGCTGGTAAGGGACGGCATCGAGGCCGAGGTGATAGACGTGCGCAGCCTCCGCCCCCTCGATACGGGGCATATCCTTGAGTCCGTTCAAAGAACCGGCCGATTGCTGGCGGTGGATGGGGCGTGGCGGTCGCTCGGATTTGCCGCAGAAGTACTGGCGCTGGTTGCCGAACAGGTTTATGGATCGTTGAAGGCAGGGCCCAAGCGCGTGACCTGTCCGGACCTTCCCTCACCCAGCACGCCGGCCCTCGCGCAGCACTTCTACCCCCGTGCCGTGCATATCGTGAACGGGGTCCGATCGACGATGGGACTGCCGGAGGTCACCGAGGAGCAACTGGGCATCCAGCACGAGACTCCGCTGGACGTGCCGGACAAGGCGTTTACTGGTCCATTCTGAGATTGTTATGCCTATGAGCAGCACTCTGAGCGTCATCATCCCAGCCCTGAACGAAGAGGGCAATCTGTCGGCTGCCGTAGAGACAGTGCTGGGGGCCATCGGCGACCGGTTTGCCGACTACGAGTTGCTGATCTTTGACGACGGGAGCACCGATCGAACGGGGGCCATTGCCGATCAGTTAGCCGCCAGGAATTCGCATACCCGGGTCATCCACAATCCCCGGAATATGGGATTTGGCTATAACTACAATCGGGGCGTGGAATTGGCTCGTATGGAGTATGTCACGATGTTCCCGGGGGACAACGAGATTCCGGGCGAGGCGATCCGCACGATTCTGAGCGCGGTGGGGTCGGCGGACATCGTGGTGCCCTATATCTCCACCCCTGCGGTTCGGGGCTGGAGTCGCCGTGTGATCTCCGCTTGTTTTGTGGGGGTGCTAAACATTCTATTCGGACTGCGGCTGCG
>VGXD01000294.1 GCA_016873525.1 Nitrospira sp.
TCTTCACGGCCGCCAAAGCGTCGGCCAGCGCGATGAACGAACCGGTGATCGACGCGGTCCTGGTTCCGCCGTCGGCCTGGATCACGTCGCAGTCGATCCAGATCGTCCGCTCGCCCATCGCCGAGGTGTCGATGACCGCGCGCAGGGCCCGCCCGACCAGCCGCTGGATTTCCAGCGTGCGCCCCCCCTGCTTGCCCCGCACGGCTTCCCGCTGCGTCCGGTCGTGCGTGGCGCGCGGCAGCATGGCGTATTCGGCCGTCACCCACCCACGCCCCTTGTCTTTCAGAAACGGCGGGACCTTCTCTTCCACCGACGCCGTGCAGATCACCTTGGTGCCGCCCATTTCGATCAGCACCGATCCTTCGGCATATTTAATGAAATCGCGGGTAATTTTTACCGGCCGGACTTGATCGCGCCGGCGCCCGTCCACCCGCAAGAGATTCATCGCATGGTTCATGCTCGTGGCCTCCGATCATTTCGTCACGGGGATTATAAGGGAACGCGGCAAGAAACGAAAGCGTGCGCAGGAACCCCGGGGTTACCGGCCGGGGTTGCGATGCCGGCAAGACAGATAGAGGCGCAGGGCCACCAGCCCCACAATCAGCGCCCCGATCGTCCAGACGAACAGGCTCTCGTGGGGAAAGACATAGGCCAACGACCAGGCCTCAATGGGATTGGCCATAGTCCTCGCTCGACGCGTCCAGCACCTCGCGGACCGCGCGCGTCAGCACCGAGGCATTGTAGGGCTTGCGCAGAAACGCCACGGCGTGGCGCTGGATTCCGCTCCGCAAAATCGCATCCTCCGTATAGCCGGACATGAACAGCACCTTGGTATCCGGCCGCAGCGTTTTCAATTCATCGGCAAGCTGACGCCCGTTCATTCCCGGCATCACGACATCGGTCAGCAGCAAGTGGATCGGCCCCTGGAACGCCGCGCTGGCCTGGAGCGCTTCGTGCGCATTCTCCGCCTCCATCACCCGGTAGCCCTGTTCGGCAAGCACCTCCCGCGCAAACTCCCGCACCACGGCCGCATCCTCCACCAGCAGAATCGTCTCCGCCGCCCGGACAACCGGTTTGGTCTCCGCCGCCTGTCCCGCCGCATCGACCAGGGGCAGCGAAATGACGAATCTCGTGCCTTGGCCCGACACGCTGTCCACCTCGATCGTGCCTCCGCTCTGCCTCACGATCCCGTAGACGGAGGCCAGGCCCACACCGCCCCCCTTCTCCATCTTCTTCGTGCTGAAAAATGGCTCGAAGATGCGGGCGCGCGTCTGTTCGTCCAGGCCCGCTCCGCTATCCTGCACGATCACCCTGACCATCGGCTCCACGCCCCAGACATTCATGGTTTCGATGGTCAGCGTGCCGCCGGTCGGCATGGTCTGCCGGGCATAGACCGCCAAATCCATCAGGACCTGCTCCAATTGTCCGGCATCGGCCTTCACCAGACCGATCGCCGGGTACAGCGTGGTCACAAGGTGCATATCTTCCCCGATGGCCCACTGCAACATTTCCGCGGCCTTGGCGACGATCGCATTCACGTTCACGATGGTCGATTGCACGATTTGTCGTTGACCGAACGTCAACAATTGGCTGGTCAGCGCGGCGGCGCGTTCGCCGCTCTCCTTGATGCCTTTCGCATAGCGGCGCTCGACACTCTCCGCCCCCAGCCTCCGAAGCAACAAGTCGGCATAGCCGTTGATGGCCGTAAGCAGGTTGTTGAATTCATGGGCAATCCCCCCTGCCAATCGCCCCACCGCCTCCATCTTCTGCCCTTGCAGCAACTGCTCTTGAATCTGCCTCGATTCGGTCATGTCCTGCACGGTGCCGAGGGACCGCTCCGGACTGCCGTCCCGGGCATAGGACGTCTCCCCTCGCTCCACCACGAATTTGACTCGCCCGTCCGGCATGAGCAGCCGGTGGCTCACTTCATAGGGAGTCCTGTTGGCCACCGAATCGGTGTAGGCCTTGTCCACCATCGCGCGGTCGTCGGGATGCACCAACTTCAGAAACGCTTCGTAGGACGCGCCGAAGGCCGCCTGATCGATCTCGAAAATGCGGTAAATCTCCTCCGACCAGACAAGGCTGTTGCGACGCAAATCCAACTCCCAACTGCCGATATGGGCCAGCCGTTGCGCCTCCTGCAACCGCGCCTCGCTCGATCGCAACGCCTCTTCTATCTTCCGCCGTTCCGTGACATCCCGGCTATAACACAGCACGCCGTAGACGCGTCCGGCCTCGTTTCTCAAGGGTCCTTTATAGGTATCGAACACGTGGAGCGATCCGTCGGCGTGGGTGGCCGGATCATTCGTGTTGTGCACCAACTGCCCGCGAAACGCCTCCTTGTCGTCCTCGTGAAATCCGCGCAGGCCCTTCTCGGGATCGCCCAGACACAGTTCTTGGCTCCAAAAATCCGTGTCCGGCCGGCCGATCATCTGCCGTGGAGAAAGGTTTTGGGCGCGCGCAAAGCTTTCGTTCACCAGCAAGAACCGGTGCGCCAGGTCCTTGACGAAGATCCAGTCCGGCGACGAGTCGATCACGTCCTGGAGCAGGTTCTTGGCGTTCTTGACGGCCTCTTGCGCCTGCTTCTGTTCGGCAATGTCCGTAATGGCGCCGGCCATG
>VGXD01000295.1 GCA_016873525.1 Nitrospira sp.
AACGCGCCCCCTACAAGCGAGTAACGGCTTCTATGCAGACCCTGCAACAGGCCCGCGCGGGAACCAGACCGGATGTCCGCGCGGCGGCGTTCTTCGACGTGGACAACACCTTGGTCCCCGGGCAAGCGATCGAGCTGCGCTTTTTCCGCTACCTGTGGAAGAAGGGGCTGGTGGGGCCGAAGGAGGCTGCCCGCAGCCTGTGGCACTTGTTGCGGCACGTTCCGCCCGTCTCCCTCCACCCTCTGCGCGAGCGCAAACTCTATCTCGAAGGGAAACGACCGGCGGACATCGAACCCTTGGCGGAATCCTTTGTCCGTTCCCATATCTGTCCTGCTGTGGCCTCGGAAGGGCTGGCCGCCTTGGACAAGCACCGGCGCGCCGAGCGCCACCTCGTGCTGGTGACCGCTTCGCCGGATTTCCTCATCGCGCCGCTGGCCGCCTTCCTGAATGTGGAAATGGTCCTGGCCGCCCGTCCCGAGCAAACCGGCGACCGTTACACCGGAGGCCTCCTTCCTCCCTTTCCTTACGGAACAGGCAAGCGCCGGCTGATCGAAGCCTTGGCGCAGCAGCAGGGGCTGGTTCTCAGCGAGTGTTACGCCTATGGGGACAGCCCCGGCGACGTGGAGGCCCTGCAATCGGTCGGCCATCCGCTCGTCGTCAATCCGATCAGGGGCATGGGCCGCATCGCCCAACGCCACGGCTGGCCGGTCGCAAAATGGGAATGAAAGGTCGCAAAGTCACCAAGTCGGACAGTCTTTCAAGCCCAGGCATTTGACTTTCTGACTTTTCGACTTTCAAACGCTTATGCACGTCACTGAAATCTTTCACAGCATCCAGGGCGAGTCCACCTACGTCGGACAACCCTGCGTCTTCGTCCGCTTGACGGGCTGCCCCCTGCGCTGCACCTGGTGCGACAGCGCCTACGCTTTTTCAGGCGGAACCGAGATGACGATCGGGGAGGTCCTGGCCAAAGTGAGCGCCTACGGCTGCCCGCTGGTGGAAGTCACGGGCGGCGAGCCCTTGCACCAGCCGGAAGCGTTTCCTCTGATTGCTGCGCTCTGCGACGAAGGCTACGAGGTCCTGGTCGAAACCAGCGGGGCCATCGACATTGCGCCGGTCGATCGACGTGCCCATATCATTCTGGACGTCAAGTGTCCCGGCAGCGAGATGGCCGATCGCATGAGGTGGGACAATCTGCCCAAGCTGACCGACAAGGACGAGGCCAAATTCGTGATCCAAGACCGCGCGGACTACGACTGGGCCAAGGCCATCGTGGAACAACATGGGCTGGCTCAACGTTGCACGGTCCTCTTCAGCCCGGTCTTCGGCGTCTTGGAGCCGCGCCTGCTGACCGAGTGGATCCTGGCGGATCGCCTGCCGGTCCGCCTTCAACTGCAGGTCCATAAGTATGTGTGGGCCCCGGACATGCGGGGCG
The DNA here is from genome assembly GCA_016873525.1 of Nitrospira sp. GTDB lineage: Bacteria > Nitrospirota > Nitrospiria > Nitrospirales > Nitrospiraceae > SCVQ01. The sequence goes on from VGXD01000295.1 coordinate 1,436, forward strand.
TATGACAAGACGCTAGCAGCAGCCGGCCATCGGCATTCGGTTCCTGGCTGAAAGCTGAATGCCGACAGCGACGCGCGTTCTGTCCAAAAGGAGACGTAAATGAAACCGATTGCGGTGAAAGTCAAACAAGGCCGGATGGCGACCGAGCGGACCGAGGTGTTGGTATTCGGTCACTACGAAGGAGACCCCAAGCTGCAAGGCGACGCAGCCACGCTGGATAAGGCGCTCGACGGCGGGCTCCGCGACCTGCTCAAGAGCGGCGAGTTCCTTGGCAAGTGGAACCAGACCGCCTTGCTGCACACGCAGAACCGAATCCCGGCCAAGCGCGTGCTCCTCGTCGGCCTGGGAAAAAAGAAAGACGCCAACCTCGACACTCTTCGGCAGGCCCTGGGCACCGTGGCCAAGCGGGTCCGCCAAGCCGGCGCCCGCTCCTTTTCCGTGCCTCTGCTCGGCCCCCTGCCCCAGACCTCCGCAATCGAGATCGCCCAGGCGATGGTCGAGGGCGCGATCCTGGGCAGCTACCAGTTCACCGCCTACCGGAGCAACGACCGGGAGACATCGAAGCCCCTCGAGCACATCACGGTCGTAACATCCCGCGCCGGGGCGCTTCGCGACATGCAGCAGGGAGTCAGGCGCGGCCTGGCCGGCGCGGAGGCCGCGGCCTACGTGCGCGACTTGTGCAATCACCCCTCCAACGTGATGACGCCGTCGCGGATCGCGGTCGAAGCCAAAAATCTCGCCAAGGAGCGCGGGGTCAAGGTCAAGGTGCTGGAGAAGCGGGACGTCGAAAAACTCGGTATGGGCGCCTTCCTGGGCGTCGGGCGCGGGAGCCACGAACCGCCCAAGTTCATCGTGCTCGAATACCGGGGAGGCGGCCGTTCCCGCGGCGCCGCGCCGACCGTCCTCGTCGGCAAGACCATCACCTTCGACACCGGCGGCATCTCGCTCAAGCCCTCCGAGAACATGGAGCGGATGAAGGGGGACATGACCGGCGGGGCGGAAGTCCTCGCCACCATCCGCGCCGCTTCGCGCTTACGCCTGCCCCTCCACCTCATCGGCCTGCTGCCGGCCACCGAGAACATGCCGGGCGGACGCGCGATCAAGCCGGGGGACATCCTCACGACCCTCTCGGGCAAGACGGTGGAAGTGCAGAACACCGACGCCGAAGGGCGCCTTATCCTG
>VGXD01000296.1 GCA_016873525.1 Nitrospira sp.
TCCGCTCGCCGCTCACAAGAAAAAAGGCCACCTGCTCTGCGAACAGGTGGCCTTCGTATCGTTGCGGCCACGACGAACGACGTCCCCCGCGCCGGACTCAACGGAAGAATCTCACGGCGTCACGGTAATCCGATCCTTGATCACGTCGAACGTGGCCTTGGGCAGGACATTCCGCGCGACCAACTCGCCCCGGACCTTGTAGGGCCGATTCGAGACCACCCGTTCCGCCACCTCTTTCGGCAACCCCAGGAACAGCACCATGTCGTTGGCCGAGGCCACATTGATGTTCACGGGAGCCAGGCCGCCCGCCTGGGGAGCGGTCGGCACCGGGGCCACGCTTGGCTGGGCAACGGGCGCCGGCATCGGCGCCACGCTCGGCTGAGGCTTGGCTTGTTCGGTCGGCGGCTTGGGAGCCGGAATCGCCTGAGCCGGGGCCGGAGGCTGGGGCGGACGAGGCGCCATCGGGGCCGGGGCGGCCGCCGGTTCCATCGCATGCTGCCGCTCCTTCAATTCCTTTTGATACCGGGCCACCGCAGCCCTGAGCGTTTCGTTGCGCTGCTTCGCGCCTTCGATATCCTGCCGGAGGGACCGCTGCTGATTCAGGAGTTCCTTGATCTTCTGCTCCTGCTCCTTGACCCGTCCCTCGACGCCGGCGCGTTCCCGGTCCCGGCTGTCCCGCAAGCGCTGCAATTCCGCTTGGGCCAATTCCACGTCGGACACCAACTTGCCGCTGGCATCCTTGAGACTCTTGACCTGCTGCTCCAACGCGCTCTTCTGAGCCTGCACTTTTTCCAACTCCGCTTGCACGGTCCTCGTCTCTTCGACCGCCATGTCGTATTTGCTCTTGGCGACCATGCACCCGCTGGTTCCCACCGCCACAACAAGGACCACGCTAAGCGCGACAGACTTACTCATTCCGCCCTCCATCTCCGTGCCGTACACAACCGCAACCGTCTTCCAGACTCCCCGGCCATTCCGCTGCCGATGCTTTCCTCTCGCTCGGTCCGATCACAGATCGTCTGTTTTGTTGATGTGTAGTCCATCACCCCTGTTTTGTCAATAGGTCCGGCCGGTTGGGGCCTGCTCCATTCGTCTTGACTCGCCGACCGAACTTTGTGATTATGCGCCGATTCGTGTTCGTTCATGCTCGCGCGCGCAACGCAGCAGAGGAGACCACATGGCTGAATGGGGACCGGGGCTTGCCGTGTTGCTGGGGCTGGTGGAAGGACTCACCGAGTACCTGCCGATCTCGTCCACGGGCCACTTGATCCTCGTCGGTCACTGGCTGGGGTTTACCGGCGAGGTGGCCACGAGCGTCGAAATCTCCATCCAACTCGGCTCCATCCTGGCCGTCGTCGCCTACGAGCGAAGCAAGCTATCCGCGCTCCTGTCGCACGGCGCAGCAGAGTTCACGGCTGTTCGCGCGCTGATGCAAGACCCCCGTCCCTGGCGCCTGCGCCTCAGCCACTCGATCGGCGCGCACCGCAATCTGTGGTTCTTCATCGGGCTCGGCGGCGCCTTCCTGCCGGCGGCCTGCATCGGCCTCCTCGCGCACAAGTGGATCGAAGCCCATTTATTCAACCCCGTCACCGTGGCGGCGGCCTTGATCGTCGGCGGACTTATCATCCTGGTCGTGGAGGCGATGCAAGGCCGGGTTCGCATCATCGGCCTTGAGCGGGTCGGACTTTCGTCGGCCATTTGGGTCGGGCTGGCCCAATGCGCCTCGCTGATCCCCGGCGTCTCCCGCTCCGGCGCCACCATTGTGGGCGGACTGCTCGCCGGCATGGATCGCAGGACCGCCACCGAATACTCGTTCTTCCTGGCCTTGCCCACCATGATTGCCGCAACCGGCTACAAGCTGCTCAAGTCCAGAGACCTGCTGACGAGCGCGGACCTCCTGGCGCTGGCGCTCGGCCTGCTGGTCGCTTTTTTTGTCGCCTGGGCCGTCATCGCCGCGTTTCTCGCCTTCGTGAAACGACACAGCTTACGGACCTTCGCCTATTACCGTATTCTGCTCGGGATCACCGTCCTGCTCGTATTTCGGTGACCCTGCGCGACCATCTGCCCTGCGGCCTGACGAGGAACGCCATGCCCGACCGCACCGCCGATACCGTCAAAGTGTTCGATGCCTGGGTCGAGGGGAAGCGGGGCACAGTGAGGAGCTAGCAGGCTGTCGAACAACCATTTTGGCGCCTGGAAAGACCGCGATGCAGGATGTTCAAAAAGGCCGTCCAGCGAGGCCCCAGCAAGCGAGGAGGCGAAGCGTACTCTTCGTGGTACGTTGAGCCTCTGAGCGCCGCGACCTGCCTGCGCGAAGCCGAGGCTTCGCTTCGGCGAAGGCAGGGAACAAAGCTGGCGGATTTTTTCAACATCCTGCTAAGGCTGATCGTGCTGAAGCACCGCCTCATCCTTCTTTTCAAAGGCGAAGTGGACGATGAGGAAGCAGACGCCGACCGTGATGGCCGCATCCGCCACGTTGAAGGCGGGCCAGTGGTAGGCGTCGATGTAGAAATCCAGGAAGTCGATGACTTCGCCGTACCGCAGGCGATCCAGCAGGTTGCCGACCGCCCCTCCCAAGATGCCCGCGATGCTGAGTTGCCCGACCA
>VGXD01000297.1 GCA_016873525.1 Nitrospira sp.
ACCCTCGGCTCTGCTTATGCCGCACCTCCGCTTTCTTGTGCTCCAAAATCCGATCCAGGATCATGGTCTACAGTCATTCCCCCACAAGCTCATCGCTCCCCTCACTTCTCCCCTCGAAGGAGCGGCTGGGGTGGCTCCACCTGCGCGCGTCCGCCGAGCACTTTTCGAAGTGCGCGAGCACAAGGCGCCCCCGTTGCTCCTGTCACGGTTTATTCGTGAACGCGATGAGCCGCTCCAATTTTTCCTGGGCCGCCCCACTTTTGATCGCCTTCCCGGCCAGGTCAAACCCTTCCTGGAGGGTCTTGGCCTTGCGGCCTGCCACGAAGGCCGGCGCCGCGTTCATGCAGACGATGTCCCGCTTGGGTCCCGGCCTGCCTTGCAGAATCTCGCGCAGGATATGCGCGTTCTCCTGCGCATCGCCCCCCGCCAAGTCCTTGGAACGGACCCGCTCCAAACCAAAGTCCTTCGGCTCCACATAATAGGTCGAGACCACGCCGCCCTTGCCTTCGGAAACGCGCGTCCGATCCGTCAAGGTGATCTCGTCCAGCCCGTCCATCCCATGCACCACAAAACAATGCTGGGTCCCCAGCCCCATGAGCACCTTGGCAATCAACTCCGTGAGGTGCTCGTCGTAGACGCCCAGGATCTGAAAGCCGGCCCGCGCGGGGTTGGACATAGGCCCCATGATGTTGAGCAGGGTCCGCACCCCCAATTCCTGCCGGACCGCCGCGCAGTGCTTCATCGCGCCGTGAAACAGCGGCGCGAACAGAAACCCGATGCCCACCTCATTCACGCATTCCTCGACCCGTTCGGGCGGGAGATCGATACGAACCCCCAAAGCGGCCAGGACATCGGCGCTCCCGGAACGAGAAGAGATCGCCCGGCCACCGTGCTTGGCCACCGTGAGGCCGCCGCCCGCCGCGACAAAGGCCGTCGTGGTCGAAATGTTGAACGTATGGGCCCCGTCCCCGCCGGTTCCGCAGGTATCCACCACCAGAGGATCGGCCACCCGGATGCTGATCGCCTTGGACCGCATCGCCTTGACGGACCCCGCGATCTCCTCCACCGTCTCGCCCTTGATCCGCAAGCCCATGAGGTAGGCGGCGATCTGGGCCGACGTGGCCGCACCGGTCATGATCTCGCCCATGGCCTCCTCGGCTTCCTTCTCCGAGAGGTGGGTCTTGTCGGCCAATTTGGCGATGGCGTCTTTGATCATATACAGCGTAAACAGTTATCAGTTGTCGGTTATCAGTTTTGAGGAACCGCTTCCGTCTTGCCAAAACCGACAACTGTTTACTGCTAACGGATCACTCTTTCACAATTTCAGAAAATTCCTGAGCAGGTCCATGCCGACCGCCGTCAGGATGGATTCGGGGTGGAACTGCACCCCTTCGACGCCGAGGGTCTTGTGGCGCAGGCCCATGATCTCGCCCTCCGCCGTCTCCGCCGAGACTTCAAGACAGGCGGGCAGGTTCGCCCGGTTCACCAATAAGGAATGATAGCGGGTCGCCTCGAAGGGATTGGGCAAGTCCCGAAAAATCGTCTTGCCGTCATGGTGAATCATGGAGGTCTTGCCGTGCATCAACCGCCCGGCCCGGATCACCTCGCCTCCGAAGGCCTCGGCGAGGGACTGATGGCCCAGGCAGACGCCCAGAATCGGCAGATGGCCGGCAAAGCGCCTGATGGCCTCCACCGAGACCCCGGCCTCCTTGGGCGTACAGGGCCCTGGCGAGATCACCAGGCGCTGCGGACGCAGGGAGGCCATCTCCTCCAGGGTAATCTTGTCGTTCCGATAGACCCGCACATCCTCCCCCAATTCCCCGAAGTACTGCACGAGGTTATAGGTAAAGGAATCGTAGTTGTCGATCATGAGCAGCATTGCAACACCCGTCGAAAAGTCTGAAAGTTGAAAGTTCGAAAGTCTTCCCTGCCTGCGACTTTTCGACTTTGAGACTTGTGGACTTTATAGACTCCCTATTCGAGTCCCCGTTCCGCCAGTTCGATCGCCTTCATCATGGCCTTGGCCTTGTTGCAGGTCTCGTCGTATTCCCGCCCCGGGTCCGAGTCGGCCACGATCCCCGCCCCGGCCTGGATGTAAGCCTGCCGCCCCTTGAGCACGATGGTCCGGATGTTGATGCAGGTATCCATGTTGCCGGAGAAACTGAAGTAGCCCACCGCCCCGGCATAGGGCCCGCGTCTGGTCGGCTCCAGATCCTCGATGATCTGCATCGCGCGAATCTTGGGCGCGCCGGACACGGTCCCGGCGGGGAAACAGGCGGCCATGACGTCGTAGGCCGTCTTGGAGGGGTCCAAGTCACCCTGCACGTTGGAGACCAGGTGCATCACGTGGGAATAGCGCTCCACCGTCATCAAGGCATCCACCTTCACCGTCCCCTTTTTCGCCACGCGACCGACATCGTTGCGGCCCAGGTCCACCAACATCACGTGTTCGGCCCGCTCCTTCTCATCCGCCAGCAGCTCGCGCTCCATCAGCCGATCCTGCTCCTCCGTGACACCGCGCCGCCGCGTCCCCGCAATCGGCCTGACCGCAACCCGCCCGTCTTCGCAGCGGACAAGGATTTCCGGCGAGGACCCGACCAGCT
>VGXD01000298.1 GCA_016873525.1 Nitrospira sp.
GCAGGACCGACGATCTCCCGCGTGGTTGAAGTAATTGGGCCGGTCGAGAACGCCGCACAAGCCGAAATTGAGCGTGAAGCAGTCAACTCCGTTCTGATCGACACCGAGGATGATCTAGAGGTCGACGTTGGGGATGTTGTTCGCTACGTGGATCTATCCAAGCCAAACGATGTGTTGACGGTTCAGATCACCAGAGGGAAGGACGATTTCTCCAACGGCATAGTGAATCAAAGCCGCCCTCTTGCGCAAGCTCTTCTTGGCGCAGTTGTTGGTGACGAGGTGGCTCTTCATCTTGCTGGTAGCGCATCCAAGACTTTTCAGATCGTTGAAATTGTCCGATCGGAAACGTTACCCAAAATCAATTGAAGCCTTCCAGCATACATAAAGAGATAAATCCAATGGCCAAGACTCTTGAAGCCCACGACAAACTGATCCGGGAGATTTTCGAAGGCAGCTACCAGTTCGAGATTCCGGACTACCAGCGCCCCTACGCATGGACAACCGAGCAGGCCACAGAGCTGTTCGATGATATTTACTCGGCGATGCAGGACGCGCGTGTCTCGGGGGCCAGCAGCCAATACTTCTTGGGCAGCATCGTTCTGATCAAGAACGACCGGGACCCGAAGTCATCGGTAGTCGACGGCCAGCAACGTCTGTCTACGCTCACGATGCTGTTCGCCGTGTTGCGCACCGTGATGCCGGATGCGGCAGATGACATCACCGACTTCCTCTACAAAAAGGGCAAGGTCAGTCTTGGCGAGAAAAACGAGTACCGCCTAACCGCCCGCGAGGAAGATGCCGACTTCTTCCGCACCAATATTCAGGAGCCCAGTGGCATCGCACAGTTGGTCGCCAGTACGGACAAGCTGAAAGACAGCCGCCTGCGTTACCGTGAAAACGCCACGCTGCTGCTCGAAAAGGCCAAGGCGCTTCCGCCTGCCGACCTCATTGCGCTGTGGCAGTTCCTCGCCAACGACTGCTCGCTGGTTGTTATCTCCACGCCCGACCTCGAAGCCGCATACCGCATCTTCTCTGTACTCAACAACCGGGGACTCGACCTCGCGCCTATCGACATCATCAAGGCGCAGGTGCTGGGCCTGATCCGCACCACGGCAGGCGACGTCAAGAGCCGCGCGTATGCCAAAGAGTGGAGCCGGATCGAAAACACGCTGGGCCGCGACGCTTTCGGCGATCTGTTCGGCCACATCCGCACCATCTACGCCAAGCAGAAGCAGCGGGCCACGCTGGTCAAGGAATTCCAGGAGCACGTCACCGAGTACAAGGCACCCATCGACCTGATCGACAAGGTGATCAAGCACTACGCCGAAGTGTGGGACTTCGTGCGCGCCGCCGACTTCGAGGCCACCGAGCACGCCGAGACGATCAATGAGCACCTGTCCTGGCTCAACCGCGTGGACTTCAAAGACTGGGTGCCCCCGGCACTGGTGTATTTCAAGCGCTTCCGGCAAAAGCCCAAGCTGCTCGCAGAATTTTTCCAGTCGCTGGAACGGCTTACCTATTTCCTGCTGGTCACCAAGGTGGGCATCAACGAGCGCATCGAAACCTACGCCGCGCTCACCAAGGAAATCGAACCGGAGACATTCAAGGGCGAGCTGGCCGAGCTCACCACGCTGGCACTGACTGACGCGCAAAAGCGCAAGTTCGTCGCGGCACTCGATGGCGACGTTTACGACGATCTGCCCAAGGCCCGGATGGCGCTGGTCTTGCGTCTTGAATCATTGGTTCGGGCTCCCGGAGTGCAACTGCAGAACGCCGTGTCGTTGGAGCACGTGCTACCGCAAACACCGCCGGATGGCTCGGACTGGCTCCAGTGGTTCCCAGATGCGAACGAGCGGGAAGCCTGGACACACCGCCTGGCCAACCTGGTTCCGCTTGACCGGAACAAGAACTCGTCTGCCAGCAACTACGACTTCGCCAAGAAGAAGAATGTGTACTTCAAGGGCAAGGGCACTGCGTCACCTTTCGTGCTGACGCAGGAAGTCCGCTCGGAAGACGAATGGACACCGGCGATGCTGATTGAAAGGCAGAACCGCCTCGTCGGCGTGCTCAGAAAACATTGGGGTCTTGAGGTGTCGCCAACCGAATCTGTCAGCAAAGCGCCTGACACCACAACAGCTATGCAAGGGCAGGCTTGATGAAACCCGTAAAACAACAAGACCAAAGCAACCTGGAGTGGGTCGCCGACTTCATCTGGAACATTGCCGACGACCGCCTGCGCGACGTCTACGTGCGCGGCAAGTATCGTGACGTCATCCTGCCGTTCACTGTGCTGCGGCGGCTCGATGCCGTGCTGGAGTCGACCAAGCAGGCGGTGCTGGAGCGCAAGAAGTTCCTCGACACGCACAACGTGGCCGAGCAGGACGGCGCATTGCGGATGGCATCCGGGCAGGCGTTCTACAACACCTCGGAGTTCACCCTTGCCACGCTCACCGCCAGTGGACAAGGGCAGCGCCTACGCGACAACTTCGTTGATTACCTTGACGGCTTTTCGCCGAACGTTCAGGACATCCTGGCGAAATTCAAATTTCGCGACCAGATCCAGACGATGGTCGAGGCTGACATCCTCGGT
>VGXD01000299.1 GCA_016873525.1 Nitrospira sp.
GAAAGCGGGCCTCGATTTCTTTGTAGTCGAGGGCGCGCAGGCGGTCGAGGCTGAACGCTTCCACGGTAAACGAAGCCATGACGCTCCCGAAGATGATCGCCTGACGGATGCCCTCCTCCGACAGATTGCCGGTCGAAGCCAGGTAGCCCATAAAGCCCCCCGCAAAGGTGTCGCCGGCCCCCGTGGGGTCCTTCACCTCCTCCAACGGAAAGGCGGGGGCCCCGAAGGTCTGCTTGCGGTTGAAGAAGAGCACCCCGTATTCCCCCCGCTTGACGATGAGGTGCTTCGGCCCCTTCGCCAGGATGTCCTTGGCGACCTGGACCAGGTTGGGCTGCCCGCCCAGCGCGCGCGCCTCGCCGTCGTTGATGACCAGCACGTCCACTTCCTTGAGCGTCTTCCAGAGCGCCTCCCGCTTCCCCTCGATCCAGAAGTTCATCGTATCACAGGCGACCAGTTTTGGGCGACGAACCTGCTGCAACACGTCCAGCTGCAACTCCGGATCGATGTTGCCCAAGAACAACAGATCGGGAGAGCGGTACCGCTCGGGAATGACGGGACGGAAGGTTTCAAACACGTTCAAGCGCGTATCGAGCGTGCGGGCCTCGTTCAACTGATGGCTGTATTCCCCCTTCCAGCGGAACGTCTCCCCCTTGCGCCGTTCGAGCCCGGCCAGGTCGATCCCCCGGCTCTTGAGAAACTTCAGGTGCTGCTCCGGGAAATCCTCCCCCACGACCGCGATCAGGTCCACCTCCGTGAAGTAGCTGGCGGCGGTCGCAAAATACGTCGCCGACCCGCCCAACACTTCGCTGGCCTCCCCAAAGGGAGTCCGGACCGTATCCAGCGCAACCGACCCCACGACCAGCAATTTGCCCATGTCAGCGTGCTCCTTTTTTCATCGGCGGCAAGCGCCGGGCCAGCAGCAGGCCCAGGCGTTTCCGCGTCTCGCGCGCAATCGCGTGAGGCGCGGTCAGGACGGCGTGTTCCAGCGCCATCGCACACTGACAGGTCCGGGGCTCCGCCGCCACGGACAAGGCGCCCCGGATAATGCGCTTGGCCAGCGCCACATTGTGCTTCAGCGTGGCGATGATCGCCTCCACCGAAACCGATTCCTCCGTGGCATGCCAGCAGTCGTAGTCCGTCGGAAGCGCCAGGGTGGCGTAGCACAGTTCCGCTTCCCGAGCCAGTTTGGCCTCGGGCAGGTTCGTCATGCCGATCACATCCACCCCCCACTGGCGATAGAGCAGGGATTCCCCACGGGTTGAAAATTGGGGGCCTTCGATGCAGAGATAGACGCCGCCGCGATGGACCGCTGCGCCGACACCCTGGGCGGCCTTGAACAGGGCCCCAGACACATGCGAGCAGATCGGGTCGGCCAAGGCCACGTGCGCAACGATGCCCTGGTCGAAAAAGGTCCCGATCCGGCGCTTGGTCATGTCGATAAACTGGTCGGGGAGCAGCACGTCGCCGGGCTTCACCGCCTCCTTCATGCTGCCCACCGCGCTCACGGAGATTACCCGCGTCACCCCCACCGACTTCAAGGCATAGATGTTCGCCCGATAGTTGATCTCGCTCGGCGCAATCCGATGCCCGCGCCCGTGCCGCGAGAGAAACGCCACCGACACGCCGTCGATCGTGCCGAGGATCAGCGCATCCGACGGCCGCCCGAAGGGTGTCGTGAGGCGGACTTCCCGCACCCGCTCCAAGCCTTCCATTTCGTAGAGGCCGCTGCCCCCGATAATTCCGATTGCCGCTTGCGCTCGTCGTGTCGCCATCGTCCTTCCGTCTGCTCCCTTCCTTGCCGCCCCCCGGTCGTTACCCGGCCACGGCCGTCTTCTCGTCGCCACAGGCTGCCCCCGAGGCCAGCCCGGACAAAAACCGTTTCACCAAATCCAGAAGCCTGGCCGCGACCGCTTCGACCGACTCCTCTTCACCGATCGTCACCCAGAGGATTCCCGCCTCCTTACGAAACCAGGTCATCTGGCGCTTCGCAAAATGACGGGTATCGCGCTTGAGCAGCCGCACCGCCTCGTCGTAGGCATAGTCCCCGGCCAGATAGCCGGCGATCTGCCGATACCCCAGCCCCTTCATGGCGCCCAGGTTCCGCCCATACCCCTTCGCCAGCAGCCGTTCGGTTTCCTGCACCAAGCCCTTGGCCAACTGCTCATCGACCCGTGCCTCAATCCGCCGGTAGAGCGCCCCCCGCTCCCTCGTCAAGCCGATCAACAACGGGGAAAACGTGGCATCTGAAAAGGCGTGCCGGCGGAGCGATTCCGACAGGGGGTGGCCGGAGAGATGCTGTACCTCCAGCGCCCGGATGATTTTCGTCCGGTCGTGGGGATGCAACCGCGCGGCCAACTCAGGGTCCACGCGGGCCAGTTCCCGGTGGAGGTACGCCTCTCCCTTCAGCCGCGCTTCGTCCTCCAGCCGTTGACGAAAGGCCCAATCGGCCGAGGGCCCTTCCCACAACCCGTGCAACAGGGTCCTGACATAGAGGCCGGTTCCTCCGACCACCAAGGGGACCTTGCTCTGGCTGTAGAGCCGCTCGATCTCGGCCAGGGCCTGTCGTCGATAAGTC
>VGXD01000300.1 GCA_016873525.1 Nitrospira sp.
ACAGCGCGGAACGGCCCCACGTAGTAACCCTTGTGGGGGCCATCTTCAAACCGGATCGAAACCGGCTTTAGCTTGAAGGGCCGCAACATGCCCGCGAGCCTGCCCTGGTCCAAGAATTGCGAGCCGTACTTGACCTCCCTCCAGGGGGCGTCTTCGATGGCAGCCAAGCACTCGACCAATTCGGCGGACTTGATCCGATCCGCCGGCCTGGAAGTCAGAATCGGCCTGATGTCGCGTAGGAGCCGAATCGACAGGGACTCGGCGTCGGGATCCGAGCTACTCCCCGAGAGGAAGAGCGCGGCACGGCGGGCGAGGGCTGGCCAATCCCCGCCCGCGGCATCGGCGATCGCGAGGAGGGGTTCCCAGTTGTCGGCGGCCCGGTCGTTCAGATCGTCGGGCACCGGCGGCCTGGCGCCCGTGAGCAGTGCGGAGTTGTCAGCTGCCCAGCGGCACGCCTGGGAGGCCAGTCTGGCGAACAGTTCGGCGTCGGCGTGTTGCAGCTTCTCGGTCCGATCGCCGGGGAGCTTCCGTTCCAAGCGAATGTTGATCGCTCGGTCTTGCCATGTCGCGGGCAGGGCGCCGATGCACCCGATCGCCTTGGGAGCCCAAGTGCTGAACGGGCGCGGTTCCAGGGAATTGCCGATCTTATCCACGCGGACTACGTGGGCGTTGTCCCTGCTGTGGCCTGAGTTCAGGATGCCGCGCAGCTCCTCGTTGTCCTTCACGAACGTGTCGGCCTCATCGATCAGCAACGTCGGCTTCCACGCTTCGATGACGCGGTAGATCGCCGCGGGGGAGATGTTCGACACGGGCATCGACCGGGCGGACAACCGCCCCAGGAGCCTTATTGCCGTCGTCTTCCCGCATCGATGAACTGGGCTTGTCAACGCCAGTAGCGGCGTGACGTTGGCCGCGTCAACCGCGTGGGTGTGGACGATCCAGAGAGACATTGCACGGGCCTGATGCTCTCCGAGCACGACGAAGCGCCGGATGGTATTCGCGATCTCGGACAAGAGGACCGCTCCGTCCACTTCCTCCGGCCACGGCTCGACATTACGGACAGGTGACTCTCGCTCGGGCCTCGCACGTGCAGGGGGCTCCTGGAGTGCGGTCTGGACGGGCTCCACAAGGGCGAACAAGGCGCCGATCAGCGCTTCCGCCTGTTCCCCAGCAAACCCGAGCCTCGCGGCAAGGGCTTCGTGCTGCTGGCGAATTCCGAGGAGCACAGGGTGGCAGGAGTTAGTTCCACCATGAGTGACAGATACCAGGGTCTGGAGCCCCTTGCTCGTGAAGCTCGCGGACGGGCAAACTACCCGGATTTCCGCCGCCTCGACCATCGGTGCAGGCCGAAGCATCTTCATCATCTGTCGCTCCTTCCAACGGGGCGCACCAAGAGCCCACTTGGCAACCGGACGGCTGGAGGTGAGACGGGAGGTGCGTAGCGCCCGACACTCCGGGCGATGGCCTCGATCTCTCGCGCATCAAGTGGCGGCCGGCAGCGCCGCGAATTCACGGCCATCAGGAAGGCGAGAATCTCTTCTGTGTCCGCGCCGAAGGATCTGGCCTTGCCGGCCACGCGGGTGAGGGTGTCGTTCCGGCTACCGCTCTCAATGATCGCCGGCAGCAGCAGCCGTCCATGCCCAGCCCTCGTGCGTTGGCCACTGGCGAGAGCCCCTGGGTGGTTGGGGATCCCGTGGGACACGAGCCGAAGAACCCAGGCAGGCGGCGGCGCCAGAGGAGATTCATTGGGGCTCCCGAAATTCTGCCACTGGTACGACTTCCCGCTCTTGTGGCGGCTTGGCGCGGCGATCACGTAGCCGCCGTCCGCCTTCACATCGAGGCCCGGCATGGCCGAGTTCTTGCTTTTGACTTGCCCGCCCGGATGGGAGAAGTAGAAGTGCTCTCCGCCGCCGCCTGTTAGGGCTCGGGGCGTTTCGGGAATCGGGCCGTGGCTTTGGATCTGCGATTGGAGGGTTTCCGCGCCGCCATGTCGCGGATCGACATCGAGCACGAGCAACCCCGACACTGCGCCGGTCCTGATCGCGACGTTGGCCATGGGCCACTGCCCCCACCACGTCTCGATCCTGCGTCTATCGGTTGTGGCGTCTTTCAGGCCGTGCCGGGTCAGCGGGTGCTTGCCGACGTCCTTGCAGTCGCGTGCGCGACACGAGCAGGACACCCGATCTTCCCGGACGATGGGCCAGTGGACGGGAAAGACCTGCAAACCCCGCTCGGCATACTCGATGGCGGACCGGAGCGCTTCTTCGGGCGCGCTGGCCCGGCCGCCCCCGATCACCTTCTCCCCCAAGGCAGGCGTCCCGCACTCGCAGGAGCCCCGGGTTCGACGGCGCCCATTCGGCCAGGGAAGGGGAATTCCCATTGTTGAAACCCGGGCACAAAGCCGGCTATACTGGTCACCGTCAAACCTTTCACGGGTCGGCGCTCTACTTGGTCAGGAGCGGCCGGCCCTTCTTCTTACCGATGGACTCGCTGATGGTGGTGAGGGGCAGCTGCCATGCCGCGCTGCCTGGCGTTCAGCC
>VGXD01000301.1 GCA_016873525.1 Nitrospira sp.
GATATTTTTCCTTGTTCCGTGGTACTGTGCCGCGCATGACGCAGGGTATGCCGGTGTTTTGTCACGGGAGGAAGACCATGGTGTGCATGGTTCGATCGATGCGCTCGTCACAACTTGTTCAGGCGGCATGCGTTCTCCGACAGCGGGCGCGCAGCATGAGGCCATCTCTGGCGATGGGCCTGGTTGTTCTGGTGGCGGCGACCGGCGGGTGCGTCTCGGAGAGCCAGTACCGGGCGGCTGTGGCTGAGACGGAAGAGGTCAAGGCCGAGTTGGACCGGGCGCAGACGCAGATGAGTGCGTTGGATCAACAGGCCAAGTCCATCCAGGAGCGGATGGGTAAGTTGACGACCGAGGCTGCAGCGGCTTCGGCTGAAGTGCAGGAACTGCAAGCCAGCCGGGACACGGAGCGGGAGCGCATTGAAGACACCGTTCAAAAACTTGAACAAGAGTTCGAGAAACTGTCCGGCCAACATAAAAAGCTCAGACACGAGCTTGCGGCAGTGGAAAAAGAGAACGCGAGTCTGAAGGCTGCGGTGGTCCGCTATCAAAAAGAGTTGAAGGATCGGGCACAGGCAGCCTCCAGCGCAAAGCCGGTTGAGTCGATGCCGGCTTCCCGTGCGGTCCCTGGAATGGGAGGCGCTCTGCCGCAAGATGCGCAAGCCGCTCCGCCCAGTGCCAAGCCGGCGCCTGCGCCGAACGCGGCCACTCCTGGGGCAACGACCGCCAAGTCGCAAGAGGCCAAGGCGGCTCAGAAGGCTGCCAAGGAGCCATCGGCAGCACAGGAGAATGCCGGAGTCCTGGCTCGGATCAAACAATGGATTGCCAATCTCTTGCGGTGGATTCTCTAAGCCACCTCGGCCATGAGATTCGATCGCTGTCTCCGGTCTCATCCCCATGACACTCGGCCCCCTGATCCAAGCCTGGCGTCTTTCTCGTAAACAGTCCGTATCGGCCCTGGCCGAGAAGGCCGGCCTCTCGGTCGCATCTCTGGAAGCAATCGAGGGCGGCGACTTGGACCCGACCTCTTCGACCTTGGAAGCATTGGCCCTTGCGCTGGGGATTCCGCCCCCCTGGCTCTATGGCAACCCTGCCCAGTTGGCTCTCTTGACCACCGATTCTGACGGTGAGGAAGTAGTCTCGCTTTCGCGTGACTCCCCTGATCCGGTCGCCGAGCGGATTGTGCAGGCCTCGCGGCATGAACGGGAACTCTACGTGTTGCTTACGGCTCTTCTGCAAAGCGGTGAACCCACGCTGGTCAAGGCGGCTGAGGCCAGTCTCCGCAGCCTTGTGAAACAATCCCGTCGGGCGACGGTTCCCTGGCAATCGCGTCCATCCGGCCACTTCGAGCCTCCCAGCGACTAGCCACGGTTCTTCGGTCCCCATTGCACGGCGCATTCTCCTGTACCTCGATCTTCTTCGAGTCGGACCTCGAATCTGTCTGCTGGACATTCCGTGGGCCAGGAGGTACAAAGAAACAGTTCTCCAGGAGGCCTTCCTATGGCGGAAAAACGAACGATCGGGTCGGTCTTGCTTGAGCGATTGCACGGGCTCGGCCTGCGGCATATTTTCGGCGTGCCCGGCGACTATGTGCTGACCCTGTGTCAATTGATCGAAGAGTCTCCCATTCGGCATGTCGGCATGACGCGCGAGGACTGCGCCGGCTTTGCCGCCGACGCCTATGCCAGGGTCCACGGCATCGGCGCCGCCTGCGTCACCTACTGCGTCGGCGGGTTGAACACCGTCAATGCGGTGGCCTGCGCCTATGCGGAGCGCTCTCCCGTCGTGCTGCTCACCGGTTCGCCCGGCCTGGCGGAGCGTGTGCGGAATCCCTACCTGCACCACATGGTGCGGAATTTTTCGACGCAGCGAGAAGTCTTCGAGCAAGTCACGGTGGCGGCGGTGGTGTTGGACGATCCGTTGACGGCCGAGCGCGAAATCGACCGGGCGCTGACGGCGCTCGTGAGATACAAGCGGCCCATTTACCTGGAAGTCCCCCGCGACCTGGTCCATGCGCCGATCGAGCCCTCTGCCTATGCGCGTCCGCCGCAGGAGGCGCAGAGCGATCCCGCCGCCCTGGCGGAGGCCGTGGCCGAAGTCCGCGAGATGCTCGCCGCCGTGCGGAAGCCGGTGCTGCTCGTCGGCGCGGAGGTGCACCGTTTCCATTTGCAGGACGACGTGTCGCGCTTGGCGGAGCGCATGAATATGCCCGTCGCCTCCACCCTCCTGGGGAAGTCCGTGATCCGCGAGGACCATCCGCTCTTCGTCGGCGTGTACGGCGGGCTCATCGGACGAGACGAGGTGCAGCAGTTCGTGGACAAGGCCGACTGCCTCGTGATGCTCGGATCGATCCTGACGGACATCGAGGATCTCGGCGCGCATTCCCCCCTGCTGGCGGAGGGCCGCGCGATCCATGCCACGGCCGACGCGATTCTCATCAAACACCATCGCTACGAAGGGGTCTACTTCGAAGACTTCGTGCGCGCGCTGGTCGCGGCGCCGATGCCCTCCTTCCCCTCCCGCCC
>VGXD01000302.1 GCA_016873525.1 Nitrospira sp.
CGCCGGCGGCGGCAACTCGCGCTCGAAAGGCATTCTGATCAAGGCCAAGTAGCAGGGATCGCCGGGGCCGTTTCCCTCTTCCCGGGGCGCAAGCCCCCCCTGCGCCTCGCGTTTCACGTCGCCTCATCCGGGGTCCGCTCTCTCGACATTGGCGAGGACGGTATGCTACCTTACGCGGGCTTTAGGCCTTGCTTGCGTCCATCCTAAAGGCAGGGGCCGGCGGGAATCTAATCACATGATGTTTAAGAAAATTTTGGTGGCCAACCGAGGCGAGATCGCGATGCGGATCATCCGCGCTTGCCGCGAACTCAACATCGCCACGGCCGCGATCTACTCCGACGCCGACTCGACCGGCATCTACGTCAAAAAAGCGGACGAGGCCTACCAAGTCGGGCCGGGACCGGTCAAGGGCTTCCTGGACATGCAGCAGATCGTGGACCTGGCCATCCGCATCAAGGCCGACGCGATCCATCCGGGCTACGGCTTCCTGTCGGAGAACGCCCAGTTCGCCCAGCTCTGCCAGGTCTCCGGCATCACGTTCATCGGCCCCTCCCCCCAGGTCATCAACTTGATGGGCAGCAAAGTCAAGGCCCGCGAGCTGGCCAAGAAGGTGGGTGTCCCCATCGTGCCCGGCACAGACGAAGCCGTGATGAACATCGAAGAAGCCCTGGCCTTCACCAGGACGGCCGGCTATCCCGTCATGATCAAGGCCAGCGCCGGCGGCGGCGGGCGCGGCCTGCGCGTCGTCCGCTCGGATGCGGAACTGCGCAGCAACATGGAGACGGCGGCCCGCGAAGCCCTGGCATCCTTCGGGGACGGCAGCATCTTTCTCGAAAAATACATCGAGCGGCCCCACCACATCGAATTCCAGATTCTGGGGGACCGGCACGGCAACGTCATCCACCTGGGCGAGCGCGACTGTTCCGTGCAGCGGCGGCACCAGAAGCTGATCGAGATCGCCCCCTCGCTCATCCTGACGCCCCAGCTTCGCCGCGAGATGGGCGAGGCGGCCACCACCATCGCCCGCGCGGTCAGTTACGACAACGCCGGCACCGTGGAGTTCCTCCTGGACCAGGACGGCCGCTACTACTTCATCGAAATGAACCCGCGCATCCAGGTCGAGCACACGGTCACCGAACAGATCACCGCCGTGGACATCGTCCGCTCCCAGATCTGGGTTGCCGCCGGCCTGCCGTTGGAATTCAAGCAGGAGGACGTCACCCTGCAAGGCCATGCGATCCAATGCCGCATCAACGCCGAGGATCCGCGCAACAACTTTCGCCCCTCGACCGGCACGATCACGTCCTACTTGTCCCCCGGCGGCATCGGCGTGCGGATCGACGGCGCGGTCTACAAGGACTACGCGGTGCCCCCCTACTACGACGCGCTCCTGGCCAAGCTCACCGTGCGCGGACGCACCTGGGACGAGACGGTCCGACGGATGCACCGGTCGCTGGAAGAATACGTCCTGCGCGGGGTCAAGACCACGATCCCCTTCCTGAAGAAGATCATGGAGGAGCCGGACTTTCGCGCCGGACGCTTCGACACCTCCTACCTGGAGACCCATCCGGAGCTGTTCGCCTACGACGACAATTTCGAACCCGAGGACCTCGTGGTGGCCATCTCCGCCTCGATCGCCGCCTATGAAGGGCTCTGAGCGCCGGCGCCTCCACCAACACGGATAACCACTCATGGCAGCCAAGAAAAAACAGACCGCCCCACGATCCCGCAAGCCTGCAGCCCCGCGGCAGGCCGCCCAGGCCAAGCCGCGCGCGAAGGCCCCGGCCAAGAAAACGGGACCGGCCGAGTTTCCCGCCGGCGCCGCGCCGGGGAAAAAGCTGCTGCTCACCGACGTGGCGCTGCGCGACGGACACCAATCGCTCCTGGCCACGCGCATGCGCACCGAGGACATGCTGCCGATCGCGCAGAGCCTGGACGCCGTCGGCTACTGGTCGCTGGAAGTCTGGGGCGGCGCCACCTTCGACACCTGCCTGCGCTTCCTGAAGGAGGACCCCTGGGAGCGGCTCCGGGCCCTCAAGCACGCCATGCCCAGGACCAAGCTGCAGATGCTCCTGCGCGGCCAGAACATCGTGGGCTACCGCCACTACGCCGACGACGTGCTGGGAAAATTCATCGAACGGTCCGCGGCCAACGGCATCGACGTCTTCCGCATCTTCGACGCGCTCAACGACCTGCGCAACATGGAACGGGCCATGCGCGAGGTCAAGGCCTGCGGCAAGCACGTCGAGGCCGCGATCTGCTACACGGTCAGCCCGGTCCACAGCCTGGACCGCTTCGTCGAGATGGCCAAAAAGCTGGAGGACCTGGGCACCGACACCCTCTGCATCAAAGACATGGCCGGACTCCTGGCGCCGGCCAATGCCTATACCCTGATCAAGCGCCTCAAGACGGCGGTGCGGACGCCCATCCACTTGCACAGCCACTACACCTCCGGGATGGCCTCCATGTCGTCGCTGATGGCCGTGCTGGGCGGGCTGGACATGTTGGACACCTCGATTTC
>VGXD01000303.1 GCA_016873525.1 Nitrospira sp.
GATTTCATTTCGGGGCCCAGCAAGACATCCACGCCGGCGAATTTGGTGAAGGGGAAGACCGCTTCCTTGACCGCGACGTGGCGTACGAGGGGCACCGTGGTGAAGCCCAGGTCCGCAAGCGTCTTGCCGAGCATCACCTTCATGGCCAGTTTGGCCAAGGGCACCCCCAGGGCCTTGCTGACAAAGGGAACGGTGCGCGAGCCGCGCGGGTTGACTTCGAGCACATAAATGGCGCCGTTCTGCACGGCGAACTGCACGTTCATGAGTCCGATCACGCCCAGTTCCATGGCCAGGGCGCTGGTCTGCCGGCGAATGGCGTCGATCGTCGCCTCGTTGAGGGTATAGGGCGGCAGCGAACAGGCTGAGTCTCCCGAGTGCACGCCCGCTTCCTCGATGTGCTGCATGATGCCCGCGACCACGACCTGCCGTCCGTCCGCGATCGCGTCCACGTCGATCTCGATGGCGTCTTCCAAATATTTGTCGATCAGCACCGGATGATTCGAGGAGGCTCTGACGGCGGAGCCCATGTAGGCCGTCAGCCCGGTTTCGTCGTAGACGATCTGCATGGCGCGTCCGCCCAAGACGTAGGAAGGCCGGACCATCACCGGATAGCCGATCGAGGCCGCGATGCGGGCCGCGTCCGAGGCGGACCGGGCCGTGCCGCTGGCCGGCTGCCGCAGTGCCAGCTTGTCCAGCAAGTCCCGGAACCGTTCCCGATCTTCGGCCAGGTCGATGGCGTCGGGGCTCGTGCCCAGAATCTTCACGCCGGCTTGCTCCAGGGCCAGGGCCAGCTTCAGCGGCGTCTGCCCCCCGAACTGCACCACCACGCCGATCGGCTGCTCCCGCTCGACGATGTTCAGGACGTCTTCTTCGGTCAAGGGCTCGAAGTAGAGCCGGTCCGAGATGTCGTAATCCGTGCTGACGGTTTCCGGATTGCAGTTGACCATGATCGTCTCGACCCCCTCTTCCCGGAGGGCGAAGGCGGCATGGACGCAGCAGTAGTCGAACTCGATCCCCTGCCCGATCCGGTTCGGTCCCCCGCCGAGGATGACGACTTTTTTCCGGTCGGTCGGACGCGCTTCACAGTCTCGCTCGTAGGTCGAGTAGAGGTAGGGCGTGTGGGCTTCGAATTCGGCGGCGCAGGTGTCCACCCGTTTGTAGGTCACCCCGCGCGCGGCGCCCGAGGCGGCGCGGCCGGTCCGTGCTTGCCGGATATCGGCTTTATCGCGGCCGGTCAATTGGGCGAGGCGTTCGTCGGAGAAGCCCAGGCGTTTGGCCTCATGCAGAAGGTCGGCATGACAAGCCGACGAGCCGGCGCGGGGAAAGTCGGAAGACGCGGCGCTTGTCGCTTGCCACGTGCGGCTGGTTTCGACCAGCCGGGTCTCGAACTCCACGATCTCACGGATTTGATCCAGGAACCAGGGGTCGATCTTGGTGAGGGAAAAGAGGTCTTCGAGCGACATCCCCAGCCGCATCGCATCGGCCAGGTGCCAGAGCCGGTCCGGGTGGGGCGCGCGCAGCGCCAGGCGCACGCGGTCGATGGCGTCGTCCCGGTTGATCTCGGCGGTCACGCCGAGGTCGAGTCCCTGGAAGGAGATCAGCCCGCAGCGGTCCACTTCCATCGATCGCACGGCTTTCTGCAAGGCCTCTTTAAAGGTTCGGCCGATCGCCATGGCCTCCCCGACCGACTTCATTTGGGTGGTCAGGGTGGGATCGGCGCCGGGGAACTTCTCGAAGGTAAAGCGCGGGATCTTGACCACGACGTAGTCGATGGTGGGCTCGAAGGAAGCCTTGGTCACGCGGGTGATGTCGTTGGTGATCTCGTCGAGCGTGTAGCCGACCGCCAGCTTGGCCGCGATCTTGGCGATCGGGAAGCCGGTGGCTTTGGAGGCCAGGGCCGAACTGCGGGAGACGCGCGGGTTCATCTCGATGATGACCATCTCCCCCGTTTCCGGATGGATTCCGAACTGGATGTTCGAGCCGCCCGTGTCCACGCCGATTTCCCGGATGATCCGGACCGCCGCATCCCGCATGAGCTGGTATTCCTTGTCGGTCAGGGTCATGGCCGGGGCGACCGTGATGCTGTCTCCGGTGTGGATGCCCATCGGGTCCAGGTTTTCGATCGGACAGACGATGACGACGTTGTCCTTCAGGTCCCGCATGACCTCCAACTCGAATTCTTTCCAGCCGATGACGGACCGTTCGACCAGGATTTCCCCCACCGGACTCATGGAGAGGCCCCAGTCCACGTAGCGTTCGAATTCTTCGCGGTTGTAGGCGATGTTGCCGCCGGTGCCGCCCATGGTAAACGAGGGGCGGACGATGGCGGGGAAGCCGGTCCGTTCGACCACTCGTGCCGCTTCCTCGCGGGATTTGGCGGCGCCGCTGTCCGGCGTTTTCAAGCCGATCTTGGCCATGGCCTGCTTGAACAATTCACGATCCTCGGCCTTGTGGATGGCCTCGGCCGAGGCGCCGATCAAGTGGACGTTGTACTTGG
>VGXD01000304.1 GCA_016873525.1 Nitrospira sp.
GATGTGCCCGCTGATCCCCTGCTTCCGTCATTACGCTACTCCATCCTTCCGTATCGAGGCGCTCAGGATTCTCTTGTCCGTCGGTTCCTCTTGCCTGATGCCAAAAAGTTCCGCGAATCTAGCATGGCCGGCCTAGAATTGTCAAAATCATCGCACGGTTAGCGGCGCCTTACCTTCTTTTTGGAGGCAGTTTTCTCCGGGCCGGTCATTCTCCAGGGATCGAGCAGGGCGTTGAGTTTGGCGGGAGGCAATACCTGCTGGCCGGAGGCCACTTCCCGGACGGTCTTGCCGGTCCGATAGGCCTCTTTGGCGATCTTGGCGGCCGCATCGTAGCCGATCGCCGGCGCCAGGGCCGTGCACATGGCCAGGCTCCGCTCGATAGAATCTTGGCACCGGACGTGGTTGGCCGTGATGCCCTCGATGCAGCGAGCCGCAAAGTTTTCCGAGGCTGTGGCCAGCAGCTCGATGGACTGGAGAAGGTTGTAGGCCATCACCGGCAGCATGACGATCAACTCGAAGTTGGCCGCCTGCCCGCCCACTGTGATCGCGACGTCGTTTCCGATGACTTGCGCCGCCACCATGGTCACGGACTCCGCAATCACCGGGTTGACCTTGCCGGGCATGATCGAAGAGCCGGGCTGAGTGTCCGGCAGGATGATCTCCCCCAGTCCGCAGCGGGGACCTGAGCCCAGCCAACGGATGTCGTTGGCGATCTTCATCAGGCTGACCGCGATGGTGCGCAGTTCCCCGCTGGCTTCGACCAGGGAGTCCTGGGCGGACTGCGCTTCGAAATGGTTGACCGCTTCCTGGAACGTACAGCCGGTTTCGCGGGACAGGAGGGCCAGGACGCGCGGCGCAAAGGCGGGGTTGGCGTTCAATCCGGTCCCCACGGCCGTGCCGCCGAGTGCGACCTCGCGCAAGGCCCGTTGAGCCTGCTGGACCCGGCCCAGCCCCAGCTCGATCTGGCGGGCATAGCCGCTGAACTCCTGCCCGAGCCTGATCGGAGTGGCGTCCTGCAGATGGGTCCGCCCGATTTTTACGATGGAGTCGAAGGCGCGGGCCTTGCTGGCGAGGGCGCGGTGCAAGCGAGACAAGGCGGGCGCCAGTTGCCGATCGAACAGCTCCGCCGCGGCCACGTGGATGGCGGTCGGGATCACGTCGTTGCTGGACTGTCCCATGTTCACGTGATCGTTTGGATGGACCAGATGGCCGCCCCGCGCCCCTCCGAGCAACTCGGCCGCCCGGTTGGCGATTACTTCGTTCGCGTTCATGTTGGTCGAGGTGCCGGAGCCGGTTTGGAAGATGTCCAGGGGGAATTCGCCGTCCCATCGGCCGTCCACCACTTCCGTCGCCGCCTTGCGAATCGCCCCTGCCACTTTTTTATCCAACAACCCCAGCGATTCGTTCACCGTGGCGGAGGCCCACTTGATCAAGCCAAGGGCGCGGATAAAGGCGCGAGGGAAGCGAAGCCCGCTGATCGGAAAGTTCCGGATGGCCCTCGCGGTCTGCACCCCATAGTAGGCCTCTGCCGGCACCGCCAGCTCTCCCATCGTATCCCGTTCGAGGCGCATCTTCCGTGGCTTGGCTGACAGCTCTTTTTTCATAGGTCCTTTCCCGCTGCGAGATGGTAATGACTGCGAGTATCGGTCGAGCATCTTAATCCAACCTCATCCGCACGCACAAGAGTTTCCTGCGCCGGGGGGGCGGTGCGCCTGGCCGGCGGGCCTTGACTTTTCCCCATCCTGAATTATTCATCCGAACAAGGGCGGCCGATAGAAGAGCCGTCCCGGCGAGCGCCCCATGGACAAGACCTTGGGGCCGATCGAAGGGTTTCAAAGCAAGGCGGGAGGACCACAAGATTAAGGAAGGAGGCTACCGATGAATCTCGTGCGCTGGGATCCATTTCGTGAGTTAGAGGAGGTTTCCGAGCAACTCAACCGCGTGTTGGGCCGAAGGGGTTTGCAACGCGAGAGCGGCAAGGAAGCGTTGACGATCGCCGACTGGGTCCCGACCGTGGACATCAGTGAAACGGAAGACGAGTACCTCATCAAGGCCGAACTGCCGGAAATCAAGAAGGAGGATGTGAAGGTCACGCTGGACGAAGGCGTGCTGACGATCCAGGGAGAACGGAAACAAGACAAGGAAGAGAAAGGCAAAAAGTACCACCGCGTGGAGCGGTCTTACGGCCGTTTCGTGCGGAGGTTTGCGCTGCCCGACTATGTCGATGACGGCAAGACTACGGCGGAGTTTTCGGACGGCGTCTTGAGTCTGCACCTGCCGAAGGCGGCAAAGGCCAAGCCCAAGGCGATTGAGGTGAAAGTCATCTGAGGGTTCGTCTGAGGGATAGGCCCGTTGCCTCAAGCGGGACGGCGGGCCTGTCCCGCGGCCCGGACGAAGAAGAACCCGCCGGCCTCTTTACGGTTTGCGTTGTTCGATCGGCACGTAGGGCCGGTTGTGTTCCCCCG
>VGXD01000305.1 GCA_016873525.1 Nitrospira sp.
TTTCTGGCAGGATCACGAGCCGGTCGTCCGCCTCCGGACTGACGTAGAGGCTCTCCGGCGCAGCCTGTCCGTTCCCCTGCTCCGGTCCGTCTGGTTTGCCGCTTGCGGAGTCGGCGGAGGGCGGCGCGGGGGGCTTATTTTGCTGGGCTTGGGACGACAAGGGATCGCCCCAGAGCAGCATTGACACCGTCAGGGGAAGCAGCAAGATTCGCATCAGCAACATGGCATCTCCTGACAACGCGCCTTGACCGGACTCATGGTAACAGGAAGCCTGAGGGGCAACAAGGTCTATTCGCCCACGGTCGTTATGATAAACTGGCGCTCCCATGCGGAGCCTTCAGGTTCTCAACGAGCGCATCACCCGCTGCACAGCCTGTCCGCGTCTCGTTGTCTACCGAGAGGCGGTCGCGAAGGCCAAGCGTCGGCAGTTCCGTGACTGGACCTATTGGGGACGTCCGGTTCCTGGATTCGGCGACCCGCACGCCCGGCTCTATGTCTTCGGCCTTGCACCGGCCGCCCATGGCGGCAACCGGACGGGCCGGGTCTTCACGGGCGACCGCAGCGGGGATTGGCTCTACGAAGCGTTGCATCGATTCGGATTTGCCAATCAGCCCCGGTCAACCCACCGGGGCGACGGGCTCGCGCTCACCCGGTGCTATGTCGCGGCGGCCGTCCGTTGCGCCCCGCCGGCCAACAAGCCGAGGCCGGAAGAATTCGAGGCCTGCCGCCCCTATGTCCTGGAAGAATTACGACGGCTCACGCAATTGCGCGTTGTGGTCGCGCTGGGCAAGATCGCCTTCGACCAGTACTTGAAAGCCTGTCGGGAACTGGGGCATCCGCTTCCCTCTCCGCTTCCCCGCTTCGGCCACAACGTGCAGTATCGGCTGCCCTGGGGCGTCACCCTTCTCGGCTCCTACCATCCCAGCCAACAAAACACCTTTACCGGCCGGCTCACCAGGCCGATGTTTCACGCAGTGTTCAGACGAGCCCGATCGCTGGCGAGGGCGCGCTGACCGATTCGTTATTTCTTTGCGGCGCTGGCGTCCCAATCGGCCAGAAACTTCTTCAGGCCGCTGTCGGTCAGAGGGTGTTTGAAGAGCGCCTGGAACACGGAATAGGGCATCGTGGCGATGTGGCCCCCGGCCAAGGCCGCTTCCACTACGTGCTGCGGGTGCCTCACGCTGGCGACGAGGACCTGGGTCTTGAAGTCGTAGTTGCGGTAGATCGTCACGATTTGGCGGATCAGGTCCATCCCGTTTATGCTGATGTCATCCAGCCGGCCGACGAAGGGCGACACGCACCAGGCGCCGGCCTTGGCGGCCAAGAGCGCCTGTGTCGGCGAAAAACAGAGGGTCACGTTCACGCGGATGCCCTCGGCGGCCATCTTCTTGGTTGCCTTGAGGCCTTCCGGGATCAGCGGCACCTTGACCACGATGTTTTTATGAATTTTGGCCAACTCGCGGCCCTCTTTGACCATGGCATCCGCCTCGACGCTGATGACCTCGGCGCTGATCGGGCCATCCACGAGGGCGCAGATCTCCATCACCACGTCGCGGAAGCTGCGGCCCTCTTTGGCGACAAGCGAGGGATTGGTGGTGACGCCGTCGATCAGGCCGGTGCCGGCCGCATCCTGGATTTCTTTCACGCTGGCGGTATCGAGAAAAATTTTCATGACGGCTTCCTTTCGTGCAGGGAACCAACGGAGAAGTCCTCTTGCTGTATCGGCTATTCTAGGAATATCTGAAACCGAATGCAACGATCCCATCGCAACGAGCCAGAACCGGCCGTCGCCTGGTTCTGGCGGCGCGCCCCCTCCCGTCAGAGGACCTTTGACAGGTCGCCCCAGCCCGTCTACAATTCCAGGGTGCCGGAACATCTTGTAAGGAGGATGTGCGACGATGCCACGAACGCAAGGACCGATGATCGCGCTGCTGCTGGCCATCCTGCTCCTGGCCGGCTGTGGTGGAAACCCCTACCTCGATGCGTCTTTGAAATCGGCTGAGTTCGAGGGTAAGGACATGGCGTGGTTTGAGAAGAATTGGGGTTCGCCCAGCGGCAAGGCCTCCCGACTTTTCGGAGGAGAGACCTGGACCTATTTCCGTATTGCAGGGGTACATACCAGTCCCTTGAGTATCACCGCCTCCCCCACCGAGTGCCAGATCACGTTAAAGTTCGGCAAGGACGGGAAGCTGAGCTCCTACAACTATTCAGGCTGTTAGACAAGCAGTTAGGACTGCTGGCCGGCTTGTTGTTGCTGGAAGATCTGCGCGCAGTCTCGACTGCAGAAATAATAGGTTTGCCCCCCGACGCTGGCCGTTACGGCAGATCCCCTGGGCACGTACATGTGACAGACCGGATCCTCCACCATCAGATTTTTGTCCGTTACGACTCGATGCGGTCCATTCTTTCCACGGAATTCTCGGACGGCGCGCTTCACGAGAAAATACAGCGCGACCA
>VGXD01000306.1 GCA_016873525.1 Nitrospira sp.
GGCTTTGACGGAACGGCCGGGGCTCGTCGGCGAGATCGCCTATCGTCCGGCCAGGAGCACGCAGATCAAGCGGAAGCGCGAGCGGCTGTCGGTGGGCGAGGCGCGTTGGCTGGGGCGGATCACGGAAGAACCGGCCGTGGCGGCTTCCCCGGAGTTTTCGGGCTTGTCGATCGATCGGCAGGCTTTCGTGTTGGATGTGGCCTCGGACTATCTGCGGTATCGGAGCGTGACGGATGAGGCCCGTGCCGAGTCGTACAAGGAGAAGAACCGGTCCGTTTTGATCGAGCGGAGTCGTCTCCGGGTGCCGTCCGAGACCTTGCGCATCGAGCCGTTTACCGCCTCGCCGGAGCAGGGACACAAGACCTCGCGGGCCGGCCTCGGCCTCGGCTGGCGGAGAGGCGAGTTCTTCCAGGACCTGACGGTGCGGGCCGGTCTCCACGACCTGCTGGACCCGGAGAAGGGCTACAGCCAAGACGCGCAGATCGAGCTGGGGGCCCTGAGCCTCCGCCACTATCAGCAGCGCAACGAGACCAGGCTGGAGCGGGCCACGCTGGCAAACATCGTGTCCCTCTCGCCGTTGGGGTCGCTGTTTCTGTCTCCCTCCTGGAAGATCAATGCCGGTATGGAGACCGTCAACCGGCCAGGCTGCAGCTATTGCAGCAGCGGAAACCTGAACGGCGGTCTGGGCGGCGCGGTCGAATCGCATCTCTGGCGCCGCGAAGTCCTCTTTGCCTTTGCCGAGGCGGACGCCAACGTCAGCGGCGCCTATCGGGAGCAGCACAGGATCGGAGGGGGCGGGACCCTGGGTGCCTTGGCCACCCTCACCGACCGGTGGAAAATCATGGTCTCGACCACCTATCTGCGCTATCCGCTCGGCGATCGATCCGACGACTTTCGGATCTTTTTCGGGCAACGGTACACGGTGCAGGACAACCTGGCGCTCCGGTTCGAGTTCAACCGGCGCTATGATGACAGTCAGGCGGTGTTCTCTGTGCAGGCGTTTTTTTGAAGAAGTGATCCGTCATCAGTTATCAGTTTTCAGTAACTGAGGACTGACCACTGACAACTGAAGGCCCCAACGTGTCCAACGTCCTCGATCAGTTCTTTGTGTACCATCCAACTCCCTGGATCGACCGGGACTGGGCCCGTGTGAGCGGCCTGCCGCTGGAGGAAGTCTGGTTCCAGGCGGAGGACGGTCCCCGCCTGTTCGGCTGGTATGTGGAGGCGAGGGGAGCCGGAGCTGTGCTGCTCTGGTGTCACGGCAACGCGGGCAACATCATCCACCGGCTGGAGAATCTGGTCGAGCTGTATCGGCTGGGCCTCTCGGTCTTCATCTTCGATTATCGGGGCTATGGCCGTAGCAGCGGGACTCCCTCCGAAGAGGGGTTGTACGCGGATGCGCTGGCGGCCTACCTGTATGTAACCGAGAGGCGCCGCGTGGCTCCGCAGCGGCTGGTGCTCTTCGGCCGTTCCTTGGGCGCGGCCGTCGCCGGTGATGTGGCCAGTCGGCGCCCGGCGGCCGGCTTGATCCTGGAATCGCCGTTTCCCTCGGTCGAGGCCGTGGCCCGCCATTATTATGGAGGGCTTCCGCTGCACTGGCTTTTGGGGGCGCGGTTCAACCTGACCGACCGGTTGAAACGGGTCTCCCTCCCCCTGCTGGTCGTCCATGGAGACCGGGACAGCGTGATCCCGATTGAACTGGGCAAGCAGGTGTTCGCTGCGGCCAACGAGCCGAAGTCGTTCTATTCGGTGTCCGGCGCAGACCACAACGATCTCTACCAGGTCGGAGGCAACGCCTACTTCCAGCGGCTGAGGCAATTTGTCCAGGACGTGGCGCGGTAAGGTTCTGCAATATCTCTTGGCTCTTGGGGTGACGTTTTGGTAGAGTACAGCGGTTTCCGAGAGACAGGGGTTCAGCCGGTGCTTGGAGTGGAACATTGAACGGCAGGCGACGATCATGGATACAAGGGTGATGCGGGGGCTGCGGCGGATGTACGGACTCGGACGATGGGCGGCGATGATCCTCCTGATTGTCGGCAGCGAAGGCTGCTCGACGGCGCTCAAGCCGTTGCCGACGGTGGAGGTGGCTCCTTCCTTGCCGTCCTTTGACGCCGTTGGCGTTCGCGACTTGATCCCGGAGGGCCTGTCGATCCACATGGATGGGCCTCCCGGCTATCAGGCTCAGGCGGCGGCGACGAGCCAGGCGCCGGACCGCACCATCGACCAATTGCTCGCTCAATCGACGGTCGCCATCGACTCGCCGACGGTCTGTTCCGAGGACAGGCTTGCTCCGGAGATTTGCGCCGAGGATGATTCTGCCGTCAAGGCTTCCGAGAGCGCCGATCCCCCGGTCCTGGCCCAGGCGCCCGCAATCAAGGTCGAGGGACCGGGCGAACTGTTTCGAGGGCCGGAGCCGATGGAGGACGGGAGCTACGATCCGTTCCAGAAGG
>VGXD01000307.1 GCA_016873525.1 Nitrospira sp.
GCCCCCCCCCCCCCTGGGTTTTTTGCTTAGTCGAATGTGCTAGGCCTCGATCATCGGCCTAGCAGATACGACCAGAACACCGGCTGACTTTGAAATTCCGGTCTAAATACGTAGAAACGGGATCTGAGTGGCGCAGAGAGGGCATTTCCGGCAGAGGTCACTACCTAGTCGCCGGTGTTTTCGCGGATTGATTAGGTGTTTTCACGGAATCGGTAGGTGGGCTGCCTGGCTACGATTGCCTTGATTAGTCGCCTCAACTACGCCGGACAGCGCGGCCAAGAGTTAGCATCGGAGGAACAATGGTCAGGCAATCGACAAAACTCGCACTGGCGGCGGCAGGCACGCTGGCCGTCGGAATGTTGGCATGTACGCCCCTCGGGGGGACCCCCGGGGCAGCCGTTTCACCGGCACCCGGCGCGACGACGGCCGCCGGCTCGGGCACGACCTCCGGGACCAGCACCGGCTCGACCAATACGACCGTCAACACGTCCGAGACCGCGGTGTGCTTCACGTGCCACGGCGACAAGTCGGAGCTGGGCAACAAGCTCCAGAACGCCCGCGACCAGTGGTCGTGGTCCGTCCACGCCAAGGGCCTGCAGGTCCCCATCCAGGACTCCTCGGGCAACATCCTGGGCTGGGAGTTCGAGGGCTCCGACGGCTTCTACGGGCAGGCCAACGGCTGCCAGGTCTGCCACACCAAGGAAGGCTTCAACAAGGGCATCAGCGGCGAGTACCCCTCGGGAGATTACTCGTTCCCCCACTACCAGAGCGGCGCGGCGACCAACGACACCAGCGTCTACCCGTCCTCGCTCACCTGCTTCACCTGCCACAAGCCCCACACCAACAAGAACTTCGATCTGGTGTATCCCGCTTCGAAGTCGGTCAAGATGTTCAACGGCGCCACGTACACCAAGCCCGAGGGGAGCCTCTGCGTCGGCTGCCACCAGGCGCGAATCGCGATCGGCACGGCGGAGGCCCTGTCCGTCTCGGCCATCAAGAACGGCATGAGCTTCCGCCACGGCCCGCACTACAGCGGCCAGAGCGATATGCTCATGGGCAAGGGCGGGGCCGAGTATGCCGGCAAGACCTATAGCAACGGCATGCATACCACCCTGGACGGCGCCAACTGCATCACCTGCCACATGACGCGGCCAAGAGGGTCCGGCTGGTCTCCCAACATCGGCGGCCACAGCTTCAACGTCACCGGCATCATTCACGGCGCCCAGAAGGGCAACACCGCCGGCTGCGTCACGTGCCACAGCGACAAGACCTCCACCGGCGCCTACAAGATGACTGCGCCGCTGGTCGGCGATTCCGGGAAGATCGCAGCCAAGGGCTTCCTCAAGAAGGGCAAGGCCTACTTCTCGCTCGGCACCAAGACCGTCGAGCACTACAACACGATCAACGATCTGGCCATGAAGCTCGTCAACCCGGACGACAGCTTCAAGGGCCTGCTGCTGTCGGCGTACCAGTTGCCCGACATGGCCGGCGCCACCGGCACGATCACCATCGGGAGCGACTTCCATCCCACGGCGATGAACTTCAACCTCAAGGAGTCCACGGCGAGCGTTTCCACAAGACGGGTGCGCTTTGCCAAGGCCTACTACAACTACCTCTTCTTCGTGTATGACGGTAGCTTCGGCGTCCACAACCCGAAGTACCTGGCGCAGTTGCTCTACGATTCCTGCACGGACCTGAAGGACATGCTGGCGACGTCGACTCCGTCGGCAACTACGTCCATCGATTGCGGCAGCACGCGGCCGTAATCGCCAGGAGCTGAAGCAAAAACCCGAAGTACCTCGGACCAGGGGGCCTCTCGCGAAGAGAGGCCCCCTGGTCATGGATCCGGCTAATTCAGCAGGGCGCCGGTTCTGGAGGCAAGAGCCACCCGACTTAATCTGCTTTGCTACGTAATGGCGTATTTTCTGCCGAATTAGTGGTGATTTATCTGGAAGATTCGAGTTAGTCCCCATTTCTATTCGTATTCGTCACGGTTGCCGGGCGGTTATCTCGATCCAACAATGGCTGAGCCTGACATTTCCGACGAAATTCCTCATGTAGCTCGCCGGTTGCGGAAAGAGACACCGAATAGAAGGGAGATACCTTGGTATGAAGAGATTGGCGGCAACCGCATCGACCATCGGGTTGGTGCTGCTGGTCGGGGGCTGTCCAGGCCTGGTCCCGGTGAACCCACCGCAGTCCAGCCAGACGACCCAGCCCTCGACGGCTCAGAGCACGCAGCCCACCACGACCCAGACCACGCAGCCGTCGCAGGCTCCGCAGACCGTGGTCGATCACACCGCGTCGTGCATGACTATTACGAGCGAAGTAGCGCCGCCGCCTGAGGCGGCGCCCGCGTAACAATTCGACGCCGCAGCGCAGATCTGCGGCGGCCGAATGTTGCTCATGCGCCACGGACAGAAGAGCCCCTCGTTGGCCATG
>VGXD01000308.1 GCA_016873525.1 Nitrospira sp.
GATCTTTGATCGCCATGCTATAAGCGTTGACTGAGAGGATGGCCGATGCCGATCAGCTCTGTCCAAATCCGCCCCTTCCCTCAAGCCGTGCGTCGTGGTGTGCGCGTCATCATGTTGTGTGCCGCAGGGATGGTCGGAGTTCCCTCAATTGCATTGAGTGAGCCTGTCTCGCCCTCGTCATTTGAACAGGCGGAGGCCGGCTATCGGTACGAGTTTCCGAGAGACCATGGATCGCATCCGTCTTATCGGACGGAATGGTGGTACTACACGGGCCATCTTCGAGCAAAAACCGGCCGGCTTTTCGGTTTTGAGCTGACGTTCTTCCGCCGTGCGGTTCCACCGGAGGACGTCAAGACGCAGCCGTCGCAGTGGTCGGTGAGCCAACTGTATCTCGCCCATTTTGCCGTGACAGACGTCGCTGGCCGGCGGTTTCATTTTTCAGAAAAGCTCAGCCGGGCCGGGTTGGGAAAAGCCGGTGCGGAGGAGGGTCGGCTTCACGCCTGGATCGACGATTGGCGCGCGGACGCCCAGCCCGTTGCGAACGGCGTGCATACGCTGTTTGCGCGCGACGGCACGGCGACGCTCGACCTGACGCTTCAGCCGGCTAAACCCTTGGTCGTCCATGGCCGTGACGGCATCAGCCGAAAAGGAGCAGGTGAGGGGAATGCGACCCATTACTATTCGTTCACACGTCTGACAACTGCCGGCAGCGTCACGATCGGCGCCGAACGTTTCGAGGTTGCGGGCACCAGTTGGATGGACCATGAATTTGGCTCAACCGATCTCGGCCCCGATTTGGCCGGATGGGACTGGTTCAGCATCCAATTGGACGATCGCAGTGAATTGATGGTGTATCGCCTTCGCCGAAAGGATGGGGGATCCGATCTTGAATCCAGCGGCACCATCGTGTTGCCGGATGGAAGAACTCGACATCTCTCGGTTTCGGACATCCGAATCGAATCCACCGGCACATGGACCAGCCGAGAGAGCAAGGCCGTGTATCCCAGTGCGTGGAGGATTACGGTGCCCTCCCAGGATCTTGCCCTGGAGGTCATGCCGTTGCTCGCGGATCAGGAGCTTCGCACCTCGCGCAGCACGCAGGTCACCTATTGGGAAGGGGCGGTCTCCGTCTCAGGCGTCAAGCAAGGTCAGCCGGTCAAAGGCCAGGGGTATGTGGAGTTGACCGGCTATGCGGAGCGGATCATGCAGAAAATGTAGGGACAAACTGTAGGGATAGGCTGGTTATTGGGGAGTCAATGGAATGCGTTCATTGCGTCTCCGTCTTTGCTTCCGTCGGTTGACCCTGAGCTGGAGTCGCGTTTTTTCACCTCCGCGAGTGCTTCAGGAGTGCCGATTGCCTGGAGCGCATTTCCGGCCAGCATCGACAAGTACGTCCCTTTCTGGTCCATCGCTTTGGCCAGAGCCGGAATCGCCGGAGCTGCTTTTGGCCCCATCTCCGCCAGGACCTCCGCTGCGGCCTCACGAATGGTCCGCTTCGAATCGCTGAGGGCGACGGCAAGGGCGAGGACGACATTCTGGGAGTCGAATCGCCCCAAAAACCGTACGGCCCATGGCCGCATGGAATCATCGCCCTCTTTCAGCTGCGAGATCATGAAGGTCTCGACCTCAGGCGAGCGGTTCCCGATGCAGGCGAGCGATGACAGAAAATGGTGTTTCACCGAGGGGGTGATGGCCGGGTTGCGAAACATGCGGATGAGCTGCGGGCTCAGGCTTGCCGCGGCCGGTCCCCGTTCGCACAGCACTCCGGCGAGAAAGTCCGTATGCTTGAGCGGCGTCGCTCGGAACGCATCGGCAATCGCCGGCAGCGCGGAATCTCCCATGAGAATCAAGGCTACCTTGATCTCGCCTCTTTTCTTGGAGTCGGCAGTATCCAACTCAGCGATCAATTGCTGCGCGCTCTTCGTGGGCAAGTGCGAGGCATTGACCGGGTGCGCGGTCAGCCAGGCTTGCACGCGCTGTTTCGCCTCATCCTGCTGGGCGGCCGTCATCCGGTAGGTCGGGACATGTTCCTGCGGATTGCACCGTGACGGAGCGAGCAATTGCGCGATGCCGCACCAGGTGTAGGCCTGCACCATATCTTGCGGGACACCTTGGCCGTGCAGATGCCGATCGGCCAGTTTCACTTGAGCGGTGACATGGCCTTGCTCAGACGCTAGCGTCAACCATTTGATAGCTTCCGCCGTGTGGACCACTTTTCTCGCCTTGGCTTTCGCCTTCGCCTTTCCCTTCTCCTTCCCGTGTATGTTCGGTTCAGGGAGACCTTCCTCGTTCATCATGGCGAAGAGGTATTGAGCTTCCGCAAGTCCGGACTCCGCCGCCGGCTTGACCCATTTGAGGGCCTCCGTACTGTCCTGGTGGACGCCCTTCCCACTGTAGTGCATGAAGCCGATGTAATACTGGGCCT
>VGXD01000309.1 GCA_016873525.1 Nitrospira sp.
CGATGCCGTTGTAATCGTGGTACACGGTGACCTGCTTGTATCCGTTGAGAAGACACCAGGTGAGCGCGCGGGTCGCGGCCTCGAGCTCGGCCCCCACATTTCGATGTTCGAAGGCCCCGCTCTGCAGAAGGCTGCCGGAATCACGATGCAGTTCTCGATCACCTTGCTGGATGACGAACGCCCACCCAAACCGGTACCCGAGAGGTGCCTGCAGACAGGCTCCATCCACCCAAACCTGGATCACCGACAGATCGATCGCGAAGGAGTCGCGACCACCCGGAGAAGTAGAGAGCCGGCCTGAGATGCGCTCCCAGACTTCCAAGATGCGTGATCGTACGTCCGGTGGACAGGAGTGCAATTCATCAGGGACCAGGGTGGGGCCGCGTTTGCCGACATAAAGCTTAAGAGCACCGAGACTGGGTCCGTTCTGCATCTGGACAAGCAGTTTGGCAGCGTACTGGTTGTTCATCGACGGGCCCGACATAGCGATGATCCCTTGCTCCTGCAGTCCGCTGGTCATGGCATCTGCCAATTCCTGGAGCGTCATGGTGTCCTCCTCGCTGTTCGTTTATCAGAGACGCCGGGCCGGAGACAATGCCCGCGCAGCGGGCCATATCGAGATCCACCGGTTGAAGAAGCGTGAATAAGGTGGTGCATCGGTCGTGCTCATGCCAGGAATCCGTCCTGGTCGATTTGGCGTGCATCGTGACTGTAAGAGGAAAGGCTGGCCGAGGGGAGTGACATGCTGGCGACATCAACCATCTGGATCGTGAACGAACGGCCGTGAGCTCGCTGGCGAAAGACCTTCAGGAGTTGCTCGATCGACGTAGCACCTGGACACACTTCCAGGCGGCGCTCCTTCGTATCCTGGTATTCGAGGATCCACACCTGCGCGATCCGAGGTATGAAGGGAGCCGATTCGGAATAGTGCAGATGGAACGGCACACTGGGGTTGGTGCTCGGAGGGGAAAGCCCCACGGTGGAACCCTGCGAGTTCGCCTGCCGATTGGCTTGCGCCGCACGGATGCCGTCATAGATGCGTTGGGCCTTGTGCGACCACAGGGGATTGAATGGGCGGTCTTGGAAGGCAGCTTCGGCGGCTTTCCGTTCGTCGTGAGTAAGAGGCGGATGATCAAGAGTCATGGAAGATGCCTCCTGGCGGATGAAGCGAATTCCGACAGTGAATCGAGCCAGTGATCAACGGTTGCGGGATCGAAAGGTTGGCGCGGGTCTAGCCGAAGGAGTGGCCGGCCCAGGTCCGTGAGTTTTCTCACAGCATCGGCGGTACCACCGGAAGATCCATCCCATACCGCGATTGCTGCATGACATCCGCTCACCATCTCGGAATTCCTCCGCTGAAGCGCGGCGATAATGTCGGGCTTTGTGCTCGCGGACGGACCGACGCGGACTTCGAAAGCATCGGCTACCAACTGGCGGTAGTGATGTTGAGCATCTGGAGGCCACAGCCGTTCCTGTCCGGGGAACGGTATGTATGCGATGTAGGGGATAGAGAGGTCACGGCAGACTTCCGCGAACCACTGGTCGACACCTTGGGCCATACCCGTGATGCCTACGCAGCAGCCAAATCGACGCCGCGTCTTGGCCATGATGTCATGGAGCTCTCGACGGATGCGGCTGGCGATGGGATTGACGGTGTAGCCGCCCAACTTGCCGGGTCTGTGGCCGGAGACCATGATGGAGAGGGCCATGCTGATCGCCTCCTTCTCTGGATACTTGCTTCTGCCTGTAGAGGTGATCAGCAGACCAGCCTGGCCGCCCTGCGGCCCTGAGCGGCATTCGGCTTCGCCAGCGTCCGGTGGAAGCTAGGAGACTTGAAGGGCCCGAGACGTGGCCTCGACCAGGCGGAGATTCTGGCTTCCCAATTGCGACCGCCCGAACGCTTCAGTCAGCCGCTGGTCGGTTTGCTCAGTGGAATCCAGGTGGATATCCGGGACCGCCGCGAGCAGCGACGTCGCCGCCACGATGATGCCGTATTCCCGGGCCAGTTGAAGAAAGTCCCAGAGCAGCGGTTCGGGACTCCGCTCGAGTTCTTCGAGCGCCCCGGCGTGGCCGATGAGGATGAGCTTTCCTTTCGCGCGCGTGATCGCGACGTTGATGAGCTTGTGCGGCGCTGCATCTTCGTGTCGCCACCCGAGCATGGTCCGTGCGATGTTGGCCGTCGTGACCGTGTCGAAGATGACGACATCGCTCTGGCGCCCTTGGAAGCGGTGGACCGTTCCGGCCTGAACCAAATCTGCCAGCCCTTGAAGGCGGAGCAATCGTTCGATCAGATGGACCTGGGCGCGATAGGGCGCGATGATGCTGACGGAGGGCGCCTCACACGGCGTAGAGACCGTTTGCATGGCAAGCCGCACAGCGAGCATGGCGTGGTACAGGTTATAGGGCGACCCTCTACG
>VGXD01000310.1 GCA_016873525.1 Nitrospira sp.
TATTCGAAGTCGAACTCCGTCGCATTCTCACAACCTTCGCAGCGAAGAACATCCCCCTCATGCCGCTCAAGGGAAGCGTCAGCAGCTTTCTGCAGCCACTCTATCCCTCCCCAGCCATTCGCGTCTTGAGCGATCTGGATCTGTTGATCATGCCCCGGAACCGAGAAGCGGCGTTCGCCTGTCTGGTCGGCCTTGGGTATACTCCGACAAAAAAGATACCGCTGCCGGGGGTTGAACGTGTTTTCACCCAAGACGGTGTGCTCGTGGATCTTCATTGGAAGTTGTTGAGGATCCCTCGGTATGCGGCTGCGGACAGGCTATGGCAGCGCGCTCATCCGGTGGAGTGTCCTGGAGGCGCGTACTACGTTCCTTCCCTCCTTGATCAGTTTTACGTGCGGTTTCTTCACGACACTCTTCAAGATCATGACCTTCCCACTCTGCCGATGGGCAAAGCCTATGAAGCCTTCCTGCTTCTCCAGCAAGTCAAGGCGGAGGGAGCATCCGCCTTAGAGGCTCTTGCAACCGAGGCCTGCCAAGACGGGCTCGGCCTGGTGCTTGGGGCGTATCTGGCGGGGATTCAGGATTTGTTTCCTTCGCAGTCTTCCCTCCCGCCATCTTTGCAGCAGTGCGTTGATGAGGCTCGGCGCATACTGCGCGCCGCCACGTTTCCCTGGCCTCGTCAGGGAATTCTCCACTTTGCCATTGCCAGAGATCTGTTGGTTCGACTGAGAGCGGGCGCTTGGGGGAGCCGACGGCGCGCATTCATCCAAACAATGTGGCGGGAGAGCGTTCTGGCAGAACCGGTCTGCGTTGTTTCGGCGAATCCGGTTTCAAGGCTGCTGCACTTTTGCCGATTGTGCGCCCACCACTGGATCCTGGTAATCGTGCGGCTGCTTTTCACCGCCTGCCCAGATAAGGCCAGAAGCCTGATCGATAATGGTGCCCCCGACACGGATTGAACGTGCGACCTACGGTTTAGGAAACCGCTGCTCTATCCAACTGAGCTACGGGGGCGTGGGAGGTACGATACCGAATCAGGGAGGGGAATGTCTAGCCGCGCAGGGCGTTACTTCGACATGCCGCTGACTTGCCGTTCTTTGGATTTCAAGTCGGCCTTGGAGGGAATCTGGGTCAGCAGGTCGGCGCGTGCCTGGAAGACGCCCGTGAGTCCTTGCCCCATGGCATAGACGAGGCCGCCCGAACTGGAGCCGAGCATGAGCCGGCCATGCTGCTTGCCGTCCTTGCCCATGGCTGTGAACTCGGCGGCGGGGGAGGCGAGGCCGTAGGGGGCGAGCGGGCCCGCCTGCTTGAGCGCGCGCAGTTCGGCGGGGAGGTTGACCACGCGGCTGACGAAGATGTCCGCGGCTTCTTGGTTGAGGATCTCGGAGGGCTGGTCTTCGAGGACCCAGTCGCCGTTCTGGTTGATGAGGACGTAGTGCTGCCCCGGCGTTTTGACGGAGAGCATGGCGATCTCGTCGCGATCCATCCCCAACAGGCGCTTGTCCTGGAGGGTGAAGAGTTCCTTGGTGAGGTCTTTGATGGCCGCCGGGTTGATGCGATAAATCGGCTCGTCGTTCGAGGCGACGGCGTAGGCTTCGCCGCTGGCGGCGTCGGGCTGGAAGAGCCGCAGGGTCCGGTCCGAGCTGCCCTGGTGCGCGGTGACCTTGACCGCCGGCCTGGTGAGCCTCGACAGGAAGGCGTCATGCTGGGGCCCGGAATCGATGAAGCCGATGGCTTTGAGGGCCTCAAGCTTCATGAGCAGGGTCCGGACTTCCGTTTGGTCCGCCCCGGCCTCGATCGGCGCGCGAATCTTCCATGTCTTGCCGGCGCTCTCCATCGGCGGGGTTTGTTCCGGCGAACCCGCATGACCGCCCTGATCCTGCCGGTAGAGGACGATCTCAGTGCCGGGATAGGTCAGCCGCAGTCGATCGACCTGAGCGGGGTCGATGTCGAGGATGTCTTTTTTGCGGAGCGTCAGCAGCGTTTTGTTGAAGACATCCTTGGGCGCCACGTCGGTCAACAGGATTTTCTTGTCCGAGGCCCGCATGGCGTAGAGGGTGGAGGAGATCGGCCCGCTCTCGCCGAGCGAGAGGGTTTCCTGGCGCGGGCCGGCCTTCACGGTGATGACGACGGGGGGCTGCTCCAACCCGAAGGGGGCCAGCGCCGCCGCTTTTTCTTCGACGATGCGCGAAACTTTTCCCACCACCAGCGCCCTGATCAGGGCTTCCACCTCGCGGACGTCCGCCTCGGTTTTCAGCGGGGCCGTGATTCTCCAAGATCGCGCTTGCCCCAGCTCCAACACCACCTCGCCGACCGGCGTGCGGACCGTCAGGCCGGTGACCTCGCGTTCCGTGAGGGGGAGCAGTCTTTTGTCCTGGACCTCGACCTGGATTTTTGTCTTTTCCGA
>VGXD01000311.1 GCA_016873525.1 Nitrospira sp.
TCGTTCCAGTGGCCGCTCAGGTCCGTCACGACCCCTTCGTCCACGCGGGTCACTTTGGTCCCGCCCCCGCAACCGGTCATGGGCAGGAGGAGGGCCAGGGCGATCACGGCCGCTCCGGCTCGGAAGCAATGAGCTGTGTGGGGGAAGGTGTCGTGCGAAGTGGTCATGCCCTGTGCGCTCCCTGTCCGTCGTGCGTTGCGCCGGAGTTAATTCTTGGTCGCTTGTTTCTGCTCTTCCTTCTCCAGCCGCTCGAAGGCCTTCTCGCTGTTCTTGCGCACGAAGTCCCGCACCTGGGCATTGAGTTCCTTGGCCTGTTCGAGCGTGTCCTGCATTTCTTTCAGCGACATCTTGGTCAAGACATAATAGGTGCCCGTGTCGGCGTCTTTGTAGCGGTCGATGGGCCGGACTCCGCTGAGGGTGGCGGCGGAGAAGGTCTTGACCGCGCGTTCGATGTTCTGCTCTTCGGCCGATTTGCTGAAGTCGGCCGCGGTCGTCGAGGCGGCATAGTCCCGCATCAGATAGGCGGTGTAGGTTTGGAAGCTCTTGGTCAATTCGGCCCTGGCCCGGTTTTCTGCCGCGTCCCACGCCAGGGGTTCGTTGTGGACGCCGGTCACCGCGCCGACTCCATAAAAGGACTTGCTGTCTTTTTCGTTATAGACGCCGGAGCCTTTTTTCACCCAGGAGGGAGGGCCTCCGCAAGCGGTCAAGCCCAGCAACAAGAGAACGGCCAAGGCGCTGCCCGTGAACCGAGTGACCAGTAATTTCGTCGACGTCATGGGGTTGCTCCTTCCTGCCCCATCGCAGTTGCGTGGGGGGCCCTGTCGGGGCCTGCTTGCTGAACCATCACGAAAGAAACGGGGCTGTGGGACGGTGCGTTGTCGGTCCTGAAAATAACGTGAAATCATGCTAGCATGGGGCCTGAAACCTGTCAACGAAACGCCGATACGCTTGAGGATGCAAGCTCATCGAGAATGAGGGGGGACAACGTGGCCGAGGTGAAGATTTCCGATGGAACCATCAAAGTGATCGACTTGGACGTGCAGGATCCCAAGGCGGCTGCCGTGCTGGCGGAATATCCGGAGGTTCGCTGGGCGGAAATGACGCGCCGCGCGCTCAAGATCGGGCTGGGGTATCTCAAGGGAGGGGGCAAGGACTAACGCCGGCGGCGAGCGTTACTGTTTCTTGTCCGGTCCGGCTTGCTCCAGATAGGACCGGGCCCTGTTGTCGGTGCCGCCGGTTTCGTAATACCGCCGGTAGGCTTCGACCGATTTGGGCTGGTCTTTGAGGTCTTCCCGGTAAAGGTCGCCGAGCGAGAGATAGACATCGGAATAGGCCGGGGCCACAGCCAGGGCTTGCAGCAAGGCTCGCTCCGCCTCGGCAAACCGCCCCTTCTTTTGCAGGATCAGCCCCAGGGTATAGTGGGAATCCGGGTTCTGGATGGCGTATTTGACGGCCAACTCGCCTGCGGCCAGGGCCGCGTCCAGGTTGGGCAACAATTCCAGATAGAGATAGCTCTTCAGCACGTAGGCGTCGCCATAGGTCTGGTCGTAGGCCAGGGCTTTGTCGAGGAATGCCAGCGCATCCTTTGCCGGTTTCTGTTGCTGCAAGAGTGCATAGGCGGTCTCGTAAGCGTCTTTCGCCGCCGCCAGCCGCTCGGCCGCCGTCCGGGGTTCCGCCCCCGCCCGGTAGTCGCTGGGCTTCCCCTCGATCAGCACTACGTCCCCGTCGCCGTCCAGTCTGACAAATTGGGGATGCTGCGCTGCGCCGGTCGTCTGTTCCACCTGGTGCTTGACATAGACGCCCAGTTCGCTGGCCATCACCCATCCGTTCTTGTTGCTGTCCGCCGCGCCTTTCAGCCCGGCCAGCAGGGCTCGGAGGAAAACCCCTTGCCCGTCTTTTTGGATGAGCGACTCGCCCTTCCCCGCAGCCGTCAGGAGTTGGACCACCCGCTTGTCGGTTTCCTCTTCCGGGGTCAGACGTCCTTCGAGCGACGATGGCTGGGGCGGCGTGATGTCCCAGCCGGTCACGTTGGCGTCGAGGATGAACAGGGCATGCTTGGCCATCACCCTGCGCGAGAATTCTTTGAGATCATCCAGGGTGATGGCTTTGGAGACATTGGCGATCGGCGCATCCCAGGGCACCAGATAGCCCAGGTCCTGGCCGTTCATGTCACGAGTGGTGCCGGTGTGGCCGGCAAAAAAGACGACCACCCGATCTTGGCGGCCGACCTTGCGCGGCAGGTCGGTATTGAGGATCGCCCTCAGATTTTTCGACTTGGCGTCTTTGTCGTAAACTTCCACCACCTCGTCGAAGCCCAGTCGGCGAAGCGCGTCGGCGAAGGCCTTGGCGTCGGCGAGGGAGCCGCTGAGTTTGGGCGCCACCTGGTAGTCATCGATTCCGA
>VGXD01000312.1 GCA_016873525.1 Nitrospira sp.
CGGCTCATCGCGCAAGGCGGCGTCGAAATCGATGGGCACAAGCAGAATGATGCCAACGGTGCCTTGATTCTTGCTCCAGGCCGGCAGTACCGCCTGAAAATCGGCCGCCGTAAATTCGCGATTGTTGAATTCAAACCGTGACTTTCCTCAATGGGCAAGCGTCATTCATGACACGTATGCGATGATGCAATGAAGAAGGGTCATGTCGGAAGGTGCTTGAAGTCTGATTTGGAGCGGGCGGCGGGATTTGAACCCGCGACAACTTGCTTGGGAAGCAAGGACTCTACCACTGAGCTACGCCCGCTCGCTGGGAGGCATCCTACGCGGAGCCTCTGCGGCAAGTCAAGGAAACGCGTTCTCTCTTCAGGTGCGTACGCACGCTCCATGTATATATGCGCCACACACCGTTGCAGAGCGTTGAACGTTCTGTGAGGGGAACGGAGAGACGTGTCAGACTGCTTTTTTGACCAACCCCGACCGCAGGCAGCGGGTGCAGACGCGGATGCGCTTGTGGCTTTTTCCCACCACGGCACGCACGGTCTGGATATTGGGATTGAACACCCGCCGGGTCTTGTTGTTGGCATGGCTCACGTTGTTCCCGGAGGTCGGTTTCTTTTGACAGAGTTCACACTGAAGTGCCACGGCTCATACTCCTTCTCAGCTAGGTCAATTCTCTCGAAGCGCTGGATGCTACCACAGGCGGGCGAACCTTGACAAGCGAAACGATCGAGGGTCGGCCCAGGCGAGAGAGAGGAAGGCTCAATCATCCCTTGATGAGCCGGACCCTATCAAGCCATTTCTAAATCTTACCCACGGGTGATTCGTTGGGTCATTTGTGAATCTTACCGGGCCACGTGGTTGCCTCGTCTGTTTGGGGGACGTTTCCGGCTCGTTGTCGGACAATCGGCTTCCGCATTTGGCGTATACGAGGCGATCGCCGCGTGATCCGTCCCGGAGTATCCCCCTTCTGAACGTTGGACACGGCCGCTGCCTTACGTCTGCTGCTGAACCCGCGGACTGAACGTCCACCCGCGCCAAGGCGTGCTCGCCCGCGGCTGGGGCGGCCGGGGTGCCGTCTCCCGCGGCGTGCGGCTGACTCGGGTGGCCAGCGCCCACAGGTGTTCCAGGTGCCGATCAATTTGCCGTGAGAGCACAAAGGGATCGGTCGTGGTCAGGACCTGCTCCAGGGCGGCCACCTTCTGCGGATCGGCTTCCGGACAGGCCCGCACCCGCTCGAACGGCGTCTGGGGCCGGTCATACCGGCGAATCCGCCGCGAGCCCACCCGCTCCGTGCGCACCAATTTCATCGAGGGCTGAAAGAGATTCTGAAAGAGCCGCAGGTCGGCATAGAGCGCGTTGAGCGCGGCGAGTGCCTCCCGGCTGTCATACCGCTCCCAGCCGACCAGCTTGCGCACATGCGTCCAGTTCTTCTGTTCCACGTGGGCATTATCATCCTTCTTGTAGGGCCGTGAGCGGGTGAATTGCACCTGGCGGCCAACCGGCCGCTTCTGACACCACGCCAGCAGATGGTCATTGATAAACTCGCTGCCGTTGTCCGAATCCACGCCCCGCAAGGCGAACGGGAGCTGCGCTTCAATGGTGGTCAGGGCCTGCACCACCTCGTGACGACTCTTGCCCAGCACCGCCTGCCGTTCTACCCAGGTCGTGTGGATGTCCACGCCGTCTAGTGTGTGCAGAAACTCGCCGGCCGCCGAGGCGCCGGAGTGCGAGACCAGATCGATCTCCAGATAGCCCGACTTCGTCACGTCCCACTGGTCCGTCTTGATGGGAATCAGGTGCTTCAACAAGGACCCTGGCCGGGTCGTGCCATACAGCCGTCGTTTGATCCGGTGCTTCCGTGCCTGCAGCCGCCGATCCATTTGCCGGGCACTGATGCGCACGAGCTGCTGCTCCATCGTCGGCGTGATGGTGGCCCGTCGCTTCAGCCAGGGCAGCCAGTGCGGGAGCGCCGCCTTCAGCCGCTGGCCGCACAGATAGCCAGAGGCTGCCCAGATTTCCGCCAACAGGCGAATCACTGGTTCCCCATACGTCGGCCGCCGCCGGGTGACCCGGCGCACGGATGGCTGGGGTGGCGCCGCCCGACTCAGCAGCCCAATCGCATACTTGCGATGATACCCACACACCCGCGTCACTTCGTCCAGCAACGCCGAGCGTGTCGCCCGATCGGCCCGCTGATATCGCTGCCACATCACCCGCAGATACTCCTGTTTGGATCGTCGCGCCATACCATCTGCCTCCATCCATGCCCTCCTTCCGACTCGCCCCCTGCGAATCTGGAGGGTAAGATTGACAAATGACGCAACGATCCGTCGCCCGGTAAGATTTTAGATGACTCAATACGCGGACTTGACAAGCTTTGTGCCG
>VGXD01000313.1 GCA_016873525.1 Nitrospira sp.
ATTACGGCTCGTTTCA
Organism: Nitrospira sp.; assembly: GCA_016873525.1. GTDB lineage: Bacteria > Nitrospirota > Nitrospiria > Nitrospirales > Nitrospiraceae > SCVQ01. The sequence continues at coordinate 17 of VGXD01000313.1, forward strand.
TGGCGATGCCTCCAACGCAACCCATCCAGGGCTCTGTCATCATAACACTCGAACAAGAGGCCGCATAAAATTAATTTTACATTTCTATTCAACCAGTTACGGTCAAGTCCTCTATGGAAGAGATGAGGGAATATGCGTTCATGCCTGGTTGTTCCCTGGCGATGCCAGCGTTGACAGATTGCGGGGAGATGCTAGAATTCTTTCGGCTCTCCGCGAGCCAGGGCCAAGCAGGGGAGGGGATGTGACGGAGCAGGAGATCAATCGGGCCGTTCAGTATGTGACGGCCAGTACGTCGTATGGTCGCGACATGGTGAGCGACATCATCAGAACCGGACTCAGCGAGTTGGAGTCCTTGGCCGCCAATTCGACCACGCAGTTTGAGCGGCCTGTACTCCTTGAGTACGTGAGCCGGTGGACTATCCAGCGGACGGGGTTGCCGGAACCGCTGGTGCGCGAAGTCTTGGGCTATGCGGGGCGATGGCTGGACGACATGTGTAAAGCCGTGGCCAAGGAGAAGCCGGAACTTTTTGCAGAGGGCCCCTCATCGTGATTCGGTGCGTCTGGTGCCCACCCTGGAGCGGGGGAGGAGCGGGACGGTGAGGCTCAGCCGAGGTTCTGCTTGAGCGATTCCAGGTTCTTTGTGACCATGGCATCGCCGTTCTTCGTCGAGACGGCGATACCCTGCTCGCACACTTGCCGGCATCGCTCGATCCGTCCCAGTTTCTGTAACGATTGGGCCAGGGCATAGTACGCCGCTGAATAGGTCGGCTTGACGGCCAGGCAACTCTCCAGCGCCTTTGCGGCCTCCTCGAAGTTTAAATCTTCCATGTAGGCTTTCCCCAGCCCGAACCAGGCGACGTCGTCGGTCGGCTCTATCGCCAGCACTTTCTTCAGGGGTTCAATGCGAGGATTGGACATGGGACTCCTTCGTACAGAAGCGGACGGTTGAAGGGGCAGTTGCGCCACTCTACTATGCCCAACCCGCGATTGTCTATGGAGTTTCGGCGTGTTACGATGCTCGAAATTGTAAAGGGTGACGAGTGATGCGCAAGGCATTCCACATCACCCATGACGCAGCACGGAACGTATAGTTGAAATGGCATGGCGCGCACCGGCTTCGTATACCACCCGGATTTTTTAACGCACGACATGGGGGCGGGACATCCGGAATCGCCCGACCGTCTGCGCGCGATCCTGGCTCGACTGGAGAGCAGCGCGGTGCTTGCCCGCCTGACGAGGATCGAGCCGGTGAAGGCTTCCGATGAATGGATCACCCTCGTGCATGATCCGTCCTACGTGACGAACCTTCAAACCAGGGCGCCGGTCAGCGGCCGTGTGTCGCTGGACCCGGATACCTGTCTGTCGCCCGGCTCCCTGCCCGCAGCCTATCTGGCAGCCGGAGGGGCCATGGCGGCGGTCGATGCCATTATGGCCGGCAGGGTGGAACCGGGCGATGGGGTTTTGTTTCTTCAACAACGTGGCGATTGCCGCACGGTATGGGCAGCGCCGCCATGGACTGCAGCGCGTGCTGATCGTGGACTGGGACGTGCATCATGGCAATGGGACGCAGCAGGCCTTTTACGACGATCCGTCCGTCCTTTTTTTCAGCACTCATCAATTTCCCCACTATCCCGGCACAGGCCGGGCAACCGAATGCGGCGAGGGCGCCGGGGCGGGCTTGACGGTCAACGTGCCGATGTCGCCCGGGCAGGGCGACGAGGACTATCGGGAAGTCTTCGAGCGCGTCCTCGTGCCGGCTGCGGATCGGTTCAAACCGGACTTCGTGGTGATCTCGGCCGGCTTCGATGCGCATCGCGACGATCCCCTGGCCGGGATGGCGCTGACCGAAGAGGGCTATGCGTCCTTGAGCCGCATCGTGCTCGCTATCGCCAATCGACACTGCCGGGGCAGGGTCCTCTCCTGTCTGGAGGGAGGCTATCATTTACAGGCCCTCGCGGCCTCCGTCGAACGGCACCTGCTGGCGATGGTGGAGGCGTAACCAGGCTTATGCGACGATGGGGCAAGATTCTTCTCGGTCTCGTCGTTGCCGCCGGCCTCGTCTATCTCTATTACACGGAGGTCAAGCCGGTGGTGATCTTCGGATTGCGGTCCGATTACGCCAAGGCCATTCCCTATCAGAAGGTGCCGGAGGGGATCGACAGTTTGAAGGCGGAGTCTTGCGGCACCTGTCACAAGGCCATCTACGATGAATGGAAGACGAGCATCCATGCCCAGGCCTACGAGGACCCTTTTTTTCAGGCCTACTGGAAAAAGGACCGCAACATCTGGGTCTGTTTGAATTGCCACACGCCGCTGGAAAATCAGCAGCCGACG
>VGXD01000314.1 GCA_016873525.1 Nitrospira sp.
GACGGCGCACTTCCGGAAGAGTGCCTCAAGATCGTCGCGCGTCTCAAGCAGGACAGCCCCGTCGTGGACCTCGATGCGCTCAGTGCGACGGCGGATGACCGTGACTTCGAGGCGGTCGCTGCGCACGTGCGCGAAGTCATCGAGAAGAACCAGCCAGCAGCGGGCCTAGATCGCCTGCATACCTTCGTCATCAAGTTCGTGCGCACGCTATGCGAAGGGCGCGGCATCACCATCACTCGCGAGAAGCCACTGCACTCCCTATTCGGAGAGTACGTGAAGCGGCTGCGCGACGACGGTCATCTCGATTCCGAGATGACTGCCCGCATCCTGAAGTCAGCGATCTCAGTGCTGGAGGCCTTCAACGACGTAAGGAACAACCAAAGCCTTGCGCACGACAATCCAATCCTAAACCACGACGAGAGTCTGCTGATCTTCAATCATGTTGCCAGCTCGGTGCGGTTCCTCCGCAGCCTCGAAGACAGACTGAAGCGGCATCAGATGCGCGAGGAAGCCGCTACCGCCAGCGACGGTGACATTCCCTTCTGAAGCATGACGGAGGCGGAACGCGATCTGGTCGAAGACTAGGAGAGAACACATGTTTGGTAGCATCGACAAAAGCAAGGGGCTCCTGTTCGTCACCCACGATCTCGACCATTCGCTTCGCACCACGATGCAGGAGATGCGGCGGGAGATTGAGTCCCTGGACGAGAACCGGCTGCTCAATATAGCCCCTGACGATCTCAAGAAGTACCTGGTCGAGAAATACAGCGTTACGCCGATCACGCTGCTGCGCGATCAGTGGTACGCGGACCATCAGGACATGCCGGTGGATGTCCGCCACGATCGGATGCGCTGGATCGACGACCAGGACCGTCCTGCCATGGTTCCGGGCGAGCGCGTTGACGTGCGAATTCCGTTCGAGGGTGAGGTGGAGCTATTCTACGCGAAAGCCAATACCTTCACGATGAACCCGCCGCGTGCCGTGATTGAGAAGAATGAGTTGCTGTTACGGTTTGAGTCACCTTCGGATCAGCCGCGCGACGTGCGGTCTCTCGTGGACCGGACGCTCGCTGACATCGAGCAACACCTCGGCTGGCAGCGCCCGATAATCGAGGCACACAATTGCGCTCTCCCGGACGCTGCGGAGCAGGCGATCCAGCAGCGACGGAGCCGCCTGCTGGCGCAATCGCAACGGGCGGAGGCTCTTGGAATCCCGATTCGGCGGAGAGCTGCCGCGCCGAAGACTTATGCCGTGCCGACGGTGCGACGCAAAGCGATGCCGACCCTGCCGCCTGCCACGACAGCGCAGTTCAGGCCGGAACCGGCGCTGGCGATGGAACTGTACGAGCAAGCGCTCAAGATCGTGCAGGACATGGCGCTCGTGATGGAACGCAGTCCCGAGGCTTTCAAGTCGATGGACGAGGAAGCGCTGCGCCAGCACTTCCTCGTGCAGCTCAATGCGCAGTTTGAGGGTAAGGCCACAGGCGAGACTTTCAACATGGGAGGCAAGACCGATATCCTGCTGCGCGAGGGTGACCGCAACGTCTTCATCTCGGAATGCAAGTTCTGGAAGGGGCCGAAAGCCTTCGGCGAAGCCATCGACCAGCTCCTGGGCTACGCTACTTGGCGGGACAGCAAGACAGCGATTCTCGTGTTCAACCGGGGCGTCGAAACGTCAACTGTGCTTTCCGGCATCGACGGTGTGGCCAAGAGCCACGGCAATTTCAAGCGCGCCGTGAACTGGCTGCATGAGAGCGGGTTTCGTTACGTCTTTCACAGCAACAGCGATAAGAACCGGGAGTTGATCCTGACCGTGCTGGTGTTTCATGTTCCGAAGTAGCAAAGAAGATGGCGATAGAGTCACTGACCACAGCAACAGTTCGCGAGTGTGAAATCGCCGACCAGGAAAGCTGCCGTTAGGCCCCTCAACGCCAGCAATCCATAACTTAACTGACACATGCGCGCGGCTAGGCGAAGTCAGCCTAGGCCGCAGTACTGGCGTAGATCATTCGGCAAGCATTGTGGCGGAGCTGCCATTCAATTGACAGCTTGGAGGGCAGGGGGCGTCCGCTACTGGCCGGTAACGGCAGTTCATGACTCATGGTACGAACTTCCGCTTCGGCCGGATTCTGTTGAAATACTCGACGGGATAGCTCGGTGCCGCTACAATATGCGATAGGCATATATGTATTGAGGTGCTGTGATGATGGGTCAGCAGAAAGGCGGGCAGGAGAAGTTGTTCTACTCCTTCAATCTCGAAGACCACATACCCCAGAACCACCTCCTGCGCGGCATTGATCGTTGCCTCGACCTGAGCGAACTGCGCCATCACCTGGCGGAACACTACA
>VGXD01000315.1 GCA_016873525.1 Nitrospira sp.
AGGGCGGGGTTGAAGCCCTCCGGCTTGCGCAGTTTTCCCTCGGCAACCGCCCGGTCGAGCTGCGTCAAATGCCGACAGCCAAGATGACCAGCGAGATCGGAGGCGCTTAGTTGTAGCCGTCCGTTGGACACGAACATCCGAACGATCCTTCGCGAGTCATCGAAGCCATGCACGCGCTATTGCACATCGATTCCACCGACGCGAGTGAGCCATCGCCGAAATGACGGCCAGGGAATCGACCGCCGCTTCTCGACCGCTGACAATTGTCGAGAGAGTTCGCCAATGAACCGCGTAGGGTTGGCGAATTTCTCTGCAACACTGAGCGGCAAGTCGTTTGCCTGCTCAGCCTGATCGGCCAGTTGCTGGATTCCTTCGATAGAGATTCCGACCAGCGATAGCGGCCCGCTTACGCTTTCCACCGACACATGTAATTGTCGGCCGGGGAGTTGGCGCATGAGGAGCGCGGCAAGAAGGGTATTGAATGGCACCCCTCCCCAAGTGATCAACGTCGCGCCTTCCAGCTTCCACCGACTTGGATCCTGATCGATCTGACGAGCCAGCCCCCAAACAATACTCCTGCTCATCGCCATCGCTCCTGACGTCGCTCGGATTCGCGCCAATGCGTTGGAGCGTGGCATCTTGTCGGCAAGGTACGTGCCGCCATCAGCGCCGACCGTAAGCCGACGCATTGATCCGCCGAAATACACCGCCCCGCCTACACTGCCTCTGTCCGCGTCGCGAATCGCCGCTTCGCCGGTCCGTAGGTCCACAGCTGTGGACCCTGGTTGACCACGAATAACCGTGTGAATTCGCCCGGCATCACCCTCGTCCAGAAGACGATCGGCAGGAACAAGCGCTCCGCGCAGGTCGCTCAGGCAGCCTGTCGTGAGCATGTCGCGAACGACCTCGTCATGCCCGCTGGTCCCAGCTTCTGCAACAAGCCGGTCTGTTGTCAGGTCTTGGTCTTTCCGTGTTGCGCGCCAACAGAGACTGAGCACCTGCTGAAAATGAACAGACGGACGATCGTACTCGTGAGAGTCGTCCAGCTCACCACGCATTCCGCAATCGACAAGCGCGCGAGCGATCCGCTCATCGTCGTCCGAGCCCCGAAATGCGATGACCCTACAAAGACCACTGCGGCGATTGCCGCGGCCGACGCGCTGAAGAAACCCGCTCACTGTGAGAGGTAAGTCACCGAGCACAATGGCGTCGATATCACCAATGTCGATACCGATTTCCAGCGTGGCCGTTGCGACGCAGACGCCGAACCTGCTCTCTCGCATCTCCTTCTCGACATGTTCTCGGTGGGTCGCAGTCAACGGGCCGAAATGAAGGTGAACCGGCCAGCGCTTTCCGTCCAACTCGCGGTGTAGGTGAGCCGCCAGGGCGTGCGCGGCGTTCCGAGAATTGGCAAACACCAAAGTTTTCTCGAGATTCGCCTTTTCGATCCACTGCGCCAAGTATCTGGCTCGCACCCTGTTTGGATCGGCATGCGCGTCGGCCGGAATGTGGATCAGCTGTAGATCAATTTCCCTCGGCGACCCATGTGAAATGACCTCGGCATCATCTCCCAGCCAAATTCGAGCAACCTCATTCATGTTGTCCAGCGTTGCGGTCATACCCACGACGTGAAATCCATCACGCGTAGACCGAGGCGATTTGGATGACTGCCGAATCCGATCGATCACGTGCCTCAGTTGCTGGCCGCGGGGCTGCCCATGCAGAAGGTGGATTTCATCCACAACTACAGCTCGTACACCCGATAAGGCTTCCGGGCGCCGGAGCTGCAGCGAGTCCAGTGCCTCAGGCGTCACCAGGCAGCAGAACACTCCCTCAGTGGATTTCAGCTCGTGACGGTCACCCGTGTACCGGGCAACCACGTTGGGGTACCGAGCCCCGAGATATGCGACCAGCCGCTCGTATAGATCGTTCACAAGGGCCTTGGTCGGCGCGACGTACACAGTCGACAGCGTTGATCGCCTGAAGGAGAGGTGACGTTGAAAGAGAGGGCAGACCGCTGCCTCGGTCTTGCCGGACGCGGTCGGCGCTGCAAAAAGCATGTGGCGTCCGCGCACAATCTCAGGCATCACGCGCAACTGTCCCTCGTAGGGATTCCGGCGGTCAAAGAAGACCGGGAACGCGTCCGGCATCATAGCCGCCAAGCGTGCTCGCGAATCATTCATTCCAAGGAAGTACCTCATCGGCCACCTGCCGCGCCGCTTTGTCGACGATAGCCACAAGGTCGTCGCCGGTGATGGTGCCGGCGCTGCTCAGCAGTACCGCAGGCGCGAATCCAGCCATCTTCGTCCAGTTGCGCAGGATCTGGTCGGCCTTGGGGGTTTCCTTG
>VGXD01000316.1 GCA_016873525.1 Nitrospira sp.
TCCGCATCAGTCCGGAACCAAGCCTGGAATTCGCCCACAGACCTCGGGTAGTGGGTTCCAGCGCGAGGGTGATCCACCTCGGCATCCTACGCCGGCTCCAGTTAAATGGATAGCCCAGAGCCATGAAATGGGTATCCCCTTGACTGACCTAGTCCCCTGGTGTAGTAGTACTGTCCATGGACGCCTACCCGATGACGCTCTTGGAGCTTGAGGAGCGCTTCTCGACAGAAGAGGGGTGCCGGGCCTTCCTTGTGGAGCTGCGTTGGCCGGATGGCTTCAGGTGCCCGAGGTGCGACGGGGGCAAGGCGTGGGGCATGCGAGATGGCCTCTTGAGGTGCGCTGCGTGCAGGTACCGGGTCTCGGTGACCGCCGGAACGGTCTTTCAGGACACCCGATCCCCGCTGACGGTCTGGTTTCGGGCCATCTGGTGGGTTACCAGCCAGAAGTACGGCGCAAATGCGCTTGGCCTGCAGCGGGTTCTCGGGCTCGGCAGTTACGAAACAGCGTGGACGTGGCTCCACAAGCTGCGTCGTGCCATGGTCCGGCCCGGAAGAGAGCGCCTGTCGGGTGACATCGAGATCGACGAGACCTTAGTGGGTGGCTCCGAGGCGGGAGTCAGCGGAAGGGAGACCGAGACCAAGGCTTTGGTCGCGATCGCGGTGGAGATGGACGAGGGCAGGACCATGGGACGCCTGCGGATGCGCTGCATCCCCGATGGGTCCCAGAAGTCGCTTGAAGCCTTCATCGGCGAGGCAATCGAGCCCGGCTCCGTCATCCATTCGGACGGGTGGCGCGGCTACGTGACTGCCGGCCTTGAGAAGCTCGGATACGGGCATGAGCCCGTGAACATCAAGGCGAGTGCAGCCAAGGCCCACGAACTGCTGCCGCGAGTCCACGTGGTCGCATCGCTCCTCAAGAGATGGCTTCTGGGCACGCACCAAGGCGCCGTCAGCCTCGCGCACCTCGATTACTACCTCGACGAGTTCACCTTCCGCTTCAACCGCCGCGCCTCGCAGAGCCGAGGCAAGCTCTTCTATCGGCTTCTGGAGCAGGCCGTCGCCGTCGATCCGGTGCCCTACGACGCCTTGATCAAGGGGGTGCGGGGACGGCCAAGGGCTAGGCATCGCAAACGTCGGCGTCACGCCGCTTCAGGCAAGGGACAGTTAAGGGGATACCCAATAGCCATGATTTGCAACCCATGCTACTAGAAGTGGATTGAAGTATGAAATCAATGCGCGAGCTGTTCACACTTTCCGTCGGAATCTTCTGCCTTTGTGGTTGCGAGAAGCCCGACTTCTTGGAGCCAGCGTTCGATCCGAGTCCTGGTTCGAACATCAAGGCGGGAGTTGTAGAGTTTAGCTCGGAATTCCCCTACTCTCTTTCGGGATTCATGGCTTGGGGCGGCCAAGTCACCGTAGTGGGCTACCAGGATGGTGCACAAGTAATCCCAGTAAGCGATCCAGGAAACCTTGCAATAGCTCTCTCTCCTGTAATCGAGGGCAGGTTCAGGGTCGCAAGCACGTGGAAACTGGCACTTCCTGGTCAAAGCGCCACGTCAGCCTTTGATGTGAGTTTTCGCGTTCTTGGTGCAACTGGTGAATTTGTAAGAGAAGCAAGTGCCTCATACATCATCGTGAAGTAGCCAGCTATTTCGTGGCGTCACTGCGCACTATTGGATCGGCTTAGGACAACGCCTCCGACGATCCCCGCAATCAATAGGATACCGGTTGCGACGGCCGCTATGAGCGGCCCGCGGTCGATGTTGACATCGTAGCGCCAGACCTCATTCAATATCACGCCATTCTCAGTCTTCGACTTGTAGATCAGGGTGTAGATTCCAGGTGGAACCTCAAAACCCATTACTAACGAGGCGGCCTCTCCTACTTGTACAAGCCTGCGAGTTGTCGCCCTCGTGAATGGATTCGGCCGGTAAATCGTGCCGCGGAGGCTCTCAAGGTAGAAATCGCCAGAGTCAAAAAGCTTAGGCCCAGGGCTTTCGCTCTTGTTAATCGCCTTGATATTGATGAGTGCGAATATCTTACGGGTGTAATCTTCTGAGAACATGCCGTTATTTGACGAAAAAGATAGAGGTAGATCACGAAGCCCGCCAGGTGGCGGATTGACATAGCCACCCGGTAGAGACTCCCGACCTTCATAGTCCCCGATTCCCTTGCTAGGGAAGAATGCTGCAGAAGTATCCCTATCGTAGAGGGAAATCCAGACAGGTTCGAAGGTGTATGGCAAGTATCTTGACTGCTCGGCCGCGTACGAAACCCTCTGCGAAGTCGCCAGAATGGCGAGTGCAAGCAGCAGTGAAACGACCGCTTTTCCCACTTTTCGGAC
>VGXD01000317.1 GCA_016873525.1 Nitrospira sp.
GCATCCTCGCCGGCCAGCACCACCACCACCACCGGGCCGGAGGACATGAACGTGGTCAGGCTGTCGAAAAACGGGCGCTGTTTGTGCACGGCATAGAACCCCTCGGCCGCCGGCTTCGACAACTGCATCATGCGAATGGCCACAGGCCGCAAGCTGGCCGATTCGTATTTTTTAATGATGTCCCCGATCGCGTCTTTCTTGACGGCGTCAGGCTTGATGATCGCCAAGGTCCGTTCAGTCATACGACGTGTGTTCTCCACTAAAGGTTGTACCGTGAATACGGTTATCGAGAGGGCATTCTAGAGGAAGAGTGCGCCAGGTTTCAAGCACAAGACGCTGGGGCCGCACCCCCGGCGCCTCACGACCGGAACCGCTCCGCCAACTCGCTCGGCTTGAACACCCCCCGTTCCGTGACGATAGCGGTAATGAGCACCGCCGGGGTCACATCGAAGGCCGGATTCAGCACATCGACGCCGGCCGGCGCGACGGCGGGGCCGCCGCAGATCGACGTGACTTCGCGGGCGTTGCGCTGTTCGATTGGAATCTGATCTCCGGAAGGCGTGGCCAAATCGATCGTCGAATACGGGGCCGCCACGTAAAACGGAATCCCATGGGCCTTGGCCAGGACCGCGACGGAATAGGTCCCGATCTTGTTCGCCACATCCCCGTTGGCGGCAATCCGATCCGCGCCCACGATGCAGAGGTGCACGAGTCCCTGCCGCATCAGGGATCCGGCCATATTGTCGGTGATCAGGGTGACCGGAATACCGTCCTGCATCAATTCCCAGGCGGTCAGGCGGGCGCCTTGAAGCACGGGACGGGTTTCGTCGGCCAGCACCCGAATCTTCTTGCCGTCCTCCCAAGCCGCCCGGACTACCCCAAGGGCCGTGCCATAACCTGCCGTGGCCAGCGCGCCGGCGTTGCAATGGGTCAGGATCGTCTGGCCGTCTTTCACCAAGGCCGCCCCGTGCCGCCCCATCGCCTTGTTCATAGCGATGTCTTCCTCCAACATCCGCTGCGACTCTTCGACGAGACCTTGCTTGATTTCAGCCACAGGTCGATCCCGCAATTCTGATAGGGTCCGCTTCATCCTCTCGATCGCCCAGAAGAGGTTCACAGCGGTCGGCCGCGTTTCAGCCAAGCAATTGCAGATATCAAGCAAGGATTTACTGAACTCATCGTAAGATGATGATTTCAGGCTATTTGCTCCAATCGCAACACCCATGGCTGCCGTCACGCCTATGGCCGGCGCGCCACGAACCAACAGCTCCTTGATAGCCCGAGCCACAGTCTGGTAGTCCCGGCAATCCAGGAAGACGACCTTCCCTGGAAGCTGACTTTGATCGAGAAGCCTGACGGCTCCATCTTTCCATTCAACCGTAGGTACCATCTATTGCCTTGCCTCCTCGCCCCATCAAGAAACATCCCTCGTCCAGGCCCTAGACTAAGCAGGCCCCTCACAGAAGTCAATTGCCTAGAGGCCGCTCCACTGCCTCCCCAGACGTTCCAGGTTTCGCCCTTCGACCGCCATCGCCTCGCTGAGGGAAGCACCGACTCGGACCGGCTGAGGCAGGCCCTCCACGGCGGAGCGAATCTGCATGGCCCCCGATGATACCCTGGCCGTAACCCAGACGGCCCCCTGCCGGTCTGTTCGGTACACCCGCGCCCCGCTCTCCTCATAAGCGGCCAGAACCTCCGGTACCGGATGGCCGTAGGGATTGCGCCGCCCCACTGAGATGACGGCAACCTCCGCACCAACCTGATTGATCCATGGCCTATCCAGAGAGCTTCGCGCTCCATGGTGAGGCACCTTCAGCACCTGGGCAGCCACGGAAGCCTTGCCCTCTCGCAACCTCGCAAGCGCCTCCACTTCAACGTCCGCCGCGAACAGAAATGAGTGGGATCCGCAATCCAACCTTGTCACTACGGAACGATTATTGAAGCCGGCGCCTCGCAGACCGCCCCTACTGCCGGCCGGCTCAACGACACCCTCGACAGAAAGATCGATTGCGTGAGGCGGATTCAAAACAAGAAGCCGGCAGCCCCCCGAGTCCACGATGGCTTGTCCCTCCGCCGCAACGGATTCGGTGAGGCCACGATCTCGAAGCGCCTGGCTGAGCCGCTGATAAAACGGCTCCGACCGTTCGACTCCGTTGCTCCAATACCGGCCGACCTCGAATGCGCGCACCAGCCATGCAAGACCACCGACGTGGTCGAGCTGCGGGTGAGTCCCGACGACATGGTCCAGCCGCCTGATTCCACGGTCCCAGAGATAGGGGCCGACCACCGACCGCCCCATGTCCAACGTGTCA